>NZ_JBHWBP010000015.1:0-52773 GCF_042735575.1 Streptomyces sp. NPDC059564
AAGACCGAGGGCATCGTCAAGGACGAGGTCAAGCCCCAGGTCCACACCTGGAAGTACCCCGACGGCAAGGTCCTCATCGTCCTGTCCGAGGGCCGCCTCCTCAACCTCGGCAACGCGACCGGCCACCCGTCCTTCGTCATGTCGAACTCCTTCGCCGACCAGACCCTGGCCCAGATCGAACTCTTCACCAAGCAGTCGGAGTACCCGACCGACGTCTACGTGCTCCCCAAGCACCTCGACGAGAAGGTCGCCCGCCTCCACCTCGACGCGCTCGGCGTCAAACTCACCACCCTGCGCCCCGAACAGGCCACCTACATCGGCGTCGACGTCGACGGCCCGTACAAGCCCGACCACTACCGCTACTGACCGCCGTGGACAGCGTCGACGGAGCGGTACGCGACCCCTGGCTCCCGGACCTCCTGCTGCGCACCGAACGGGACGCGCTGCTCCCGCTGTTGCACCGCACGCCCGAGGTCTCGTACGGGCTACGCACCGCGTGCCCGGGCTGGACCGTGCGGGACGTCCTGGCGCACTGCGCGGCCGCCCTCGTACGGATCGTGGAGGGGCGGCTGGAGGAGGGGGTCTTCCTGCCCGCCGCCAACGCCGCCGACGTGGCCGAGCGCGCGGACTGGCCGGTCGGCCGGATCGTGGACGAGCTGGAACGCGGGCTCAGCGAGGCGGGCGCGGCCATCGCCGCGGGCGACGGCACGCTGGACGCGGTGGCGCTGGGGGAGTGGATCCACGCGGGCGACGTCCGTGACGCGTGGGGAGAGCCGGGGGCGTACGGCGGCGACGGGCTGGCGCTCGCCCTGCCCCTGCTCCGCACCACCAGCCGCAAGCGGGACACGCCCCGGCTGGTCGCCGGCCTCGACGGCCACGCGGGAGCACTGGTCCTGGGCAACGAGGAGGCCGGGCGTCCCGCCGCCCGGTTCGACGGCGACGCCACGACGCTGATCCGCCTCTACTCGGGCCGTCCGCTGGTCGCGACCCGCTACGAACTGGCGGGCGCGACCGAGCAGGAACTGCTCATCTACCGGTGAGGACCGGGGCGGGCGGACGGGCGGACGGACGGGCGGGCGGGCGGTCCTCAGTCGATCTTCACGACCTGGAAGGCCTCCGCCATCCGCCCCGCGGGCAGCCCGGCCGACCGCGCGTGCTCGCCCAGCCAGTCGCGCAGCAGCCCCGCCAGGTCGTCGAAGTGGGCGGTCTGCGAGGTGTGGATGCGCAGGGCCTCCACCTTGCGGTCGAAGACCGGGGTGACGTCGACGTACTGGTTCGGGGTGGGGCCCGTCATCAGCCACAGCTCCGGCACGATCCACGGTTCCAGCCCCTCCTCCTTGAGGAGCGACGGGTGGGCGAACGGGTTGCGCGCCTCCGGGTAGATCGCCCGGAGCGCGGCGTCGCCCACCGCGCGGTGGTCGGGGTGCAGGTCGGCGATCCGTGCCCAGTTGATCTCGGGGCTCGGGATGACGGCCCGCTGCGGGCGGACCTGACGGATGACCCGGCACAGGTCGCGGCGCAGCTCGACGTTCGATTCGACGTAGCTGTCGGGGTAGCCGAGGAAGCGGACGTCGTCGACGCCGCTGCGCTTGGCGGAATGGACCTGCTCGGCGCGCCGCAGGTCCCCCATGGCCTGGCGCGGGAGTTCCTCGTCGTATCCGCCGGCCCCGCCGTCCGTGACGATGCAGTACGTCACCCGGGTGGTGCCCTGCGCGATCCACCGCATGACCGTCCCGCTCACGCAGAACTCGATGTCGTCCGGGTGCGCGGCCACGACCAGCAGGGATTCGGGGGCGCTGCGGTCTATGCGATCGGTCGCGAAGTGTTCCATGGGAGCAGCCTGTTGGGCGCGGCCGTGGCCCGCAAGGCGGCCCCTTTGGCGTACTCGCGACATGTCACCTCTACGCCACGCACGCCGCCGGCCGGGGCCCTCCTGGCGTGTCCACGCAACGGCGCGAACGCGCAAGCCGATACCAGACCAACCGGTTCGTTTCTCTGTCAGGCTTGTCTGGGCACCCGCTCTCCCCTTTCTTCCCGAGAGCCCGGTCCCCTTCCGTTTCGAGCCTCGCTGCGTACTTCGCACCACAGCGTCAAGGAGGTCCCATGAGCACCCCCGTATGGATCACCGCGACCCCGCCGGCCACCCACGGCGAACTTCACGTCGGCCATCTCGCCGGACCCTACGTCGCGGCGGACGTGCTGTCCCGGTACCTGCGGGCCGAGGGCGAACCCGTCCTGTTCACCACCGGTACCGCCGACCACACCAGCTCCGTCCACGTCCGCGCGCTCCGCGCGGGCCGCAAGCCGGAGGAGGTCGCCGAGGGCTACCGGGCCGCGATCACGGCGGACTGGCTGCGCTCGGGCGTCGAGTTCGACCACATCGTCCGCCCCCGTCAGGACCGGGGCTACGCGCGCTGGCTCGCGGACCTCTTCCGGCAGCTCCACGCGGACGGCGTCATCGCCGCCCGCACCCGCCTGACGCCCTACTGCGAACCCTGCGGGCGGTTTCTCCACGGCGCGCACGTCACCGGCTCCTGCCCGCACTGCGGCGCCGTCAGCGACGGCGGCATGTGCCACGAGTGCGCCCGCCCCAACGACGGTGGCGACCTGTTGGGGGCCCGGTGCGTCCAGTGCGGCTCCCAGGCCGTGCCCCGGCGCTGCCGCCGCCTGTACGTCCCGCTGGAGCCGCACCGGGAGGCGCTCGCCGAGTACTGGGCCGCCATCGGCCTGCCGCCGCGGCTGGCCGCGCTGTGCGAATCGCTCGTCGAGGACGGCCTGCCGGACATCGCCGTGGCCCACCCCGCCGAGTGGGGGCTGCCCGTGCCCGTCGACGGTTTCCCCGACCACCGGATCGACGGCTGCTTCGAGGCCGCCGCGATGCACCTCTTCGGCCACGGCGACAGCCCGCTGCCCGAACGGGCCATCCACTTCTGCGGCTTCGGCCACGCCTTCTGCCACGCCGTCCTGCTGCCGGTCCTGCTGTTCGCCCGGGGCCTGAAGATGCCGCAGCACTTCTGCGTCAACGAGGCGTACGTCATCGAGGACGGGGCCCTGGTCTGGGGCTCCGGACAGAAGGCCTGGGCGCTGGACCTGATCACCGAGTACGGGTCGGACACGCTGCGCCGGCACGTCCTGCAGGCCCGTCCGCTGGGCCGGCGTACCGCCTTCCGCCCTGACCGGCTCGCCACCGCCCGCCGGGAGCTGGACGAGAGCTGGAACAACTGGCTGTCCCGGCTGTTCGCCGCCGTCCGCGAGGAGTGCGCCGGGCTGGTCCCGGCCGCCCTGCCCGGCGGCACCGGCTGGGAGGTGCTGGAGCGGCGGCTGCTGCGCGGGGTGGAGGACCTGCGGGAGGCGTACTCGCCCGAGGCCTTCGACCCGCGCAGGGCGATGGCCCTGCTCGACGAGATGGTGCGTTCGGTGTCCGACTTCGGCCACGTCAACGCGCACGAGGCCCACCGCCCCACCGCCGACGGCCGCCACCTGCCCGTCCTGGCCGCACAGTTGGCGGTCGCCCGCGCGCTCGGCGCCTGGGCGCGGCCGGTGATGCCGGAGGGCGCGGACCGGCTGGCCGCGGCGCTCAAGACCGCACCCGGCGGGCCCGTTCGCGCCGAGGCCCTCGCCCCGCCCGCGCCCGGCACCCGGCTGGCCCCGCCCTCGGGACCGGTGTTCGGCTTCTGACCCGGGGCCCGCCCGCCCGCAGGCCTCCCCCCGCACCCCCCATGTACGACCGCACGACTGCACGACGACAGACAACCTCCTTCGCCGCGTGACCGCGCGTCGGTCACCCGGCGCCGCGGGGCGCACGTGGCCCCTTTCCCCAGGAGCTCCCCGTGTCCCTGCGCGTCGCCATGCTCAGCGTCCACACCTCGCCGCTGCACCAGCCCGGTACCGGGGACGCGGGCGGCATGAACGTCTACATGGTCCAGCTCTCCCGGGCACTGGCCGAACAGGGCGTGGAGGTCGACCTGTTCACCCGCTGCCGGGGCGAGGCCCGCCCGCTCCACGAGGTGCCGGCCCCCGGTGTCAGAGTGCGCCACCTGGAGGCCGGTCCGCGCCGGGCCCTGGCCAAGGAGGACATGCCCGCCCTGGTGGTGCCGTTCTCGCTGGCGCTGCTCAAGGAGGACCGGCGCTACGACCTGGTCCACTCGCACTACTGGCTCTCCGGGCAGGCCGGGCGCATCGCCGCCGCCGGCTGGCGGATCCCGCTCGTGCACACCGCCCACACCCTGGCCCGGGTCAAGAACGCGGCCCTCGCGGACGGCGACGCCCCCGAGCCGGAGCTGCGGATCCGCGGCGAGCACCAGGTGGTCGGCTCCGCCGACCGGCTGATCGCCAACACCGGTGACGAGGCACGGGCGTTGCGGGAGCTGTACGGGGCCGAGGGCCGGCGTACGGAGATCGTCCGGCCGGGCGTCGACCTGGGCACCTTCGGACCCGGCGGGGGGCGGGCGGCGGCGCGGGCCCGGCTCGGGCTGCCGGCGGACGCGTTCGTCCCCCTGTACGCGGGACGCATCCAGCCGCTCAAGGGCCCGGACGTGATGGTCCGCGCGATGGCCGAACTGCTGCGGGAGGTCCCGGCGTTGCGGCGGCGGACGATCGTCCCGGTGGTGGGCGGGAACTCGGGGGCGGGGCCGCGCGGCGAGGCCTGGGAACTGGCGTGCGAGCTGGGGGTGTCGGACGTGCTGCGGCACTTCCCGCCGGTGCCGCAGGCGGAGCTGGCCGAGTGGTACCGGGCGGCGGACGTGCTGATGGTGCCCTCGCGCAGCGAGTCGTTCGGGCTGGTCGCGCTGGAGGCGCAGGCGTGCGGGACCCCGGTGCTGGCCTCGGCCGTCGGCGGGCTGCCGACCGCCGTGCGGGACCGGGTGACGGGCATGCTCGTACGCGGCAACGACCCGGTGGAGTACGCCCGCCGGCTGCGCTGGTTCGCCGAACACCCGCGGGAGGCGGCCCTGATGGGGCTGGCCGCGGTGCGGCACGCCCGGACCATGAGCTGGCGGGCCGCGGCCGCCCGGACCCTGGAGGTGTACCGGGACGTGCTGCGGGAGGAGCGGCCGGGCGCGCAGGCGAGTGAGGCAGGAGCGGCGGCACGCTCCTGCCTCGCCGGCGCCTCTCTCCTGGAGGGCCGAGAAGGCCGGAAGCCCAGCCTAACAGCTCTTTTGGGCTGACCAAAGGTACGCAAGCGTAACGTCTGTATGAACTCGCCTCGGAATGTGCTGCATTGGGGCACGTCCGTCTCTCCGGCATGTCCTCGACCGCCCGGCCGTACGGACTTCAGATCCGCCTCAGATGCGCTACAGGAAAGTGGCCCGGCCGGGGACTCCGTAGGAGAATGGAGATGTCTTCGACGGAATACCGGCGGCACGGATCCGTGGAGACGGAATCCGCAATCCAATTCCTGGAGGAATCATGTCCGTCGCGCTCGCCACCGGAATGCACGGGAACGCCTGTCAGACCGTCCCCGGCTGTCCGCTCCGCACCGTGGGCGTCGCCGCCCCCTCGTCGTTCCGGTCGAACGGGAACGGCTGGGACTGACCGTCCGGCCCGCCCAGCGGCAAAGCCTCGTGAATGCCCCCGGGCAGCCGCGGGGCTTTCCGCGTTACGGGGGCGCTCCGGGATATCGGGTCCGGAGTATTGCGGCGGTATTTCGAGGCGGGCCCGGCGCGTTCCGGGCCCATTCCCTGCGTATTCCCGGCGTATTCCGGGTCAGTCCAGCCAGCCGAGCCGCTGGGCGCGCACCCCGGCTTCGAAACGGCTCGACGCCCCCATTTCCTGCATCAGTTCCGACAGCATGCGGCTCACCGTCCGCAGGGACACTCCGAGGTTCCGGGCCACTTTCTCGTCCTTCATGCCCGAGGCGAGCATTTTCAGGGCGGCCCGCTGCTGTTCGGACAGTCCGTCACCGCCGAGTTCCGGCGCGACGTCGTCGCCGTACGGGGTGGCCGCGTGCCAGCAGTGCTCGTACAGCGCCAGGTAGGAGCGGACCAGGGCGGGCCCGCGGGCGAGGATCGCCCCGGCCGCCCGGTCGTCCGGGTGGACGGGCAGCACCGCGAACTGCTGGTCCGCGATGATCATGTTCATCGGGACGGCCGGCGACAGCCGGATCTCCACGCCGGCCTCGACCCGGCGGCGCAGCATCTCCACCGCCTCCGGCGAGGTGGTGATCCGCTGGTGGTAGATGGCGCGGATGCGCACCCCGTTGTCGATCTGGCGGCGGTCGCGGCTGAGCACCCGGTCCGCGACCTCCCGTACCAGGGCCGTCACGTGCATCGACGTCAGATCGTGGCGGATGACGTCCGTGATGTCCTCCAGCACCTGCTGGATCCGCCCGTAGTCGTCGAGGATCTCCACCTCGACCTCGGAACCGCTCAGCGAACCGGGCCGCAGGAACCTTCCCGCCAGGGTCTCCAGCGCGCTGTACGTCCGGTCGGACTCGTCCAGGTGCTCGCGCAGCCGCTCGCGTTCGCGCTGCAGCATCCGCAGCAGGGCGATCTCCGGGTCCACGGCGGCGACCGCGTCGGGGCCCGGCTCCCAGGCGCCCGACTGGAGGTCGGCGCGGGTGGCGTGGGTGGTTCCCGTCGGCACGATCAGTCCGAGGGCGGCCAGTTCGGCCCGCCACTGCTCGGATTCCTCGGGGTCCAGCCCCAGATCCCGGAAGACGTCGTTGAGGTTCGACACCCCGCGCAGGCGCAGCTCCTGATAGAGGGCCAGCACCCTGTCGGCCGACTGGATGCCGTCCCTGCCATCGCCCGTTGCCATCGCGAAGCGACCCCCTCATCTTACGAATCGACAGTCACACTTTGGCACATGCCTACGCGAGAGCCCTCGCCCCCTCGTTTCGGATGTGACCGGCGTCACGTACCGCCCGGGGGCGTGCTCTTCCGCTTCCGGCGGGCCGGAGGGGCGTCGTGGTCTACTCCTGTGACGCGCTCAGGCAGTCGGGGCACAGGCCCTTGAAGATGATCTCGGCGCCCTCGCCCATCCGCCACGCGCGCAGCGCCGCGCCGACCGGCTCCGGCACCTCGGCCACGACGTTCTCCACGCGGCCGCAGCGCACGCAGAGCGCGTGCTGGTGCGGCGGGCCGGCGATCTCGAAGACGGCGGGCAGTCCGGGGCGGTCGAACTTCGTCGCCAGGCCGGTCTCCAGGAAGTGGCGCAGCATCTCGTACACGGCCTGGCTGGTCAGGGTCCCGAGCCGCTCGCGGGCGGCGGCCGTGATGGACTCGACGTCCATGTGGCCGCCCGCCGCCAGGACTTGCAGCACTTCGAGGCGCGGCCCCGTGACGCGCAGCCCCACGTCGCGGAGGCGCTGGATCACCGCCTCGCGGCCGGTCGACTCCGCCACGACAGCCCCCACTCCGCCACCACCCGCTATTGGTCCGCTCAAACCTTTGTGGGCATCGTACCTCTTGCCCGTCCGGCGGGAGCGGGTGCCGCGGTCAGCCGTCGGCGCGGCAGACGAGCAGGACGCTCTCGGTCCGCTCGTCGACGCGGTGGCGCCGCCGGCGCTCCACCCGCAGCCCGGCCGCGCGGAGCTCGGTGTCGAGGCGCTCCGGGTCGACGATCCACTTGTGCGTGGTCCGGACCACCCGCTCGGTGCTCAGTTTGCCGGTGCGGACGCAGTGGTAGGCGATCCGCTCGCTCATGTCGTCCGGATCGAATACCTGCCGGGCCACGGCCCACTCCTCCACCCCGTCGAACCGGGGCACCTGGAACGCCCGGGTGCGCACGGGCTCCTCGGCCAGGCCCCCGAGCCGGTGCGCGGTGAAGTCGAGGGCGAGCACGCCGCCCGGCTCCAGGTGGGCGGCGATCTCGCGCAGCAGCCCGGGACGGGCGTGGGGAGGCACGGCGGTGATCATCGTCCCGGCCAGCAGGGCCAGCCGGTACGTGTCCCGCAGCCGCAGGTCCGCCAGATCGGCGCGGGTGGTCACCAGGAGCCGCGACACCTGCGGCCCGATCCGCCGGCCCCAGGCCCGGAGCCGCTCCAGGGACGCGGCGTCCCGGTCCACGGCCTCCACGGGGAAGCCCTGGCGGGCGAACGGCACGGCCAGGCGCCCGGCGCCGCAGCCCAGGTCCAGGACCGGGCCGCCGCAGCGCCGCGCGAGGCGCAGGTAGTCCACGATGTCCGCGCTGTGCGGGCCCAGCAGCGCGTCGTGCAGCCAGCCCGCGTCCTCGTCGGCCGGGGCGGTGGACTCCATTCCGGGCAGGAAGTCCACGGGAGCCGGGACCGGCGCGAGCGCGGTGGGCACGACCGGCATGAGGGACAGGGATGTGCCGCTCGGTGTGTGCATCGCTCCTCCAGGGGCTCGCTCGGTCCGGCCGTCGGGGCGGGGGCTCCCGTGCCGCCGGGGACCGCGCGCCGCTGGTCAAATCCTGTCCCGTGACGGGGTACTTGGGCCAGCGCGAGGGGCTGCGTGAACACGCGATGGCGTGGATCTGCCAGGGTCCGGTCCGCGCGGGAGGGGCGGCGCGGAGCGGCGGTGGGGGAGTGGCGGGGCCGGGCGGGCGGCCGTCAGAGCGTGCGGCCGAGCCGGACCGGGGTGAGCTGGGTGAAGCCGTGGTGGGTGAAGAACGGCAGGTCCGGGGCCCCTTCGGCGGGCAGGCCGATCCCCTGGGACGTCGCCCCGTGCGCCCGCATCCGGTCGGTGGCCGCCTCCAGCAGCGCCGTGCCGATGCCCTCGCGGCGGCGGGCCGGAGCCGTGCACAGGGCGTAGACCTCGCCCTGGGAGGCGACGGGCACGCCGCCCGAGACCGCCCCCAGGAGGGAGCCCTTCGCGTCGGCCGCCACCAGCCAGCCCAGCCAGCCGGGAGCCCCGCCGGGAATTTCTATTTCCGCCCTAATGCGGGGCAGCGAGCAATGGTCCGACACCAGCCGGCCGGCGCGGATTTCACCGAGGATGCCGCCGTAGGCGCCGCGAATCGCTTCGGCCAGGAGCCGGGAAATCGCCGTCGCGTCACCGGGCGCTGCCGTCCGCACGTCAGCCAGCAGCATTCGTTCCGCACCTCTCGCCGTACCGGTCCTGAGCCCGCACGCGCCCAGAATAGCGGGCAATTCGAGTGGTCGGGGGCGAGGCTAAATCTACGAATTAGCTTAGTAAATAGCCGGGTTGGTGATCCTGGCTATCACCGGGCCTCAGGAGGTCCAACAACAGGCGGCGATCGCCGGGATGATCGCGGACATCGCCCCGGCCACCGCGAACAGCCCGCGCAGCACCGGATGCCCCGCACGCTGCGGGCTCAGGATGCGCCGCATGCGCACCGCCGCCGACGGGCCGCCCGCCGCGAAGGCCTTGCGCGGCGCGTGCCCCGCCGCCAGCGCGTACAGCGCCGTCGCCAGCGCGTCGCGCGAACAGCCGCGCAGCGCCCGGTCGTCGGCCGCCATCTCCAGCAGCAGCGGTACCGTCTGCCCGCCGATCCGGGCCAGCGGCACCCTGCGGAACACCGCCGAGTACGCCCCGGCCGCGGCGACCAGGAGGTGGTGTCGGCCGCCGATGTGGGCCCGCTCGTGGGCGAGCGCGGCGGCCAGCTCCGCTTCCGTCAGTACGTCCACGGCCCCCGACGAGACCACGACCCGGCGCGAACGCCCCGGCAGGCAGTACACCGCAGGGCGCGCGTCCTCCAGTACGGTCGCGCCCAGCCCCGCGTCGTACCGGCCGACCAGCCGCAGCAGTTCGGCGTGCCGGGAACGCGCCCGCCGCGCCCGCACGAGCTCCCGTACGAACACGGTGCCCGGCACCGCCAGGACCGCGAACGCCGCCGCCGCGGCGAGGGCCTCGCGCGCCGTCGCGTCCGCGAGCCGCGCCGGGGAGGGCGGATCCAGGGTCAGGGCCGCGTCGATCAGCCGGTGGCTGGTCTCCGCCGGGAGCAGCATCTGCGCCGGAACGATCGCGGAGGCCAGCGCGAACACCGCGCCGCACATGATCCACACGGCCAGGCCCAGACGCGGCACCTGCTGCGCCCAGCGGGCGCGGACCAGCATCCAGGGAATGAACAGCCCGGTGATCAGGGCCAGTCCGAGGGGCGGCAGGACGTGGTGGTTCACCGGTCGCGCTCCGGGGCGTCCGGGCGGCCGGGACGGGCGGCCCGCAGGGCCTCGTCCAGGGCCTCCACGTCCTCGTGGGACATGCGCTCCACGAACCGCAGCAGGGCGGCCCTGCGGTCCTGGCTGTCGCCCAGCGCGTCCTGCATCAGCGCCGCGGTGTACTCCTCGCGGCTGCGCACCGCCTCGTACATCCAGGCCCGGCCGGACTTCTCACGGCTCAGCCAGCCCTTGCGGTACAGGATGTCGGCCACGGTCATCACGGTGGTGTAGGCGACCGTGCGGCGCCGGTTTATGTCGTCGACGATCTCGCGGACGGAGACGGGCCGTTCCCACAGCCACACCCGGTCCATGATCTCGGCCTCCAGCTCTCCCAGCCGGCGTACGCGCATCCCTGCGGCCCTCCCCCTCGCGAGCGGCTCATCGTACGGGCCGCCCCCTCCGCGAGGGCATACCCCCGCCCCGTACGGAGCCCCGGGCGGGCGCCGGAACGCCGACCGCCCCTCCACGAAGTCCCGCGTGTGGAGGGGCGGTCGAACCGGCGGCGGCCGGGCTACGTGCGGATCAGCCGGGCGATGGCCAGCGTGGCCTCGCCGACCTTGGCCTTCGCCGCGTCCCCGCCCTCGGCGATGGCCTCGGTGACACAGCAGGTGAGGTGGTCGTCGAGCAGGGTTACGGCACACGACTGGAGGTCGGCGCCGAGCGCGGACACCCGGGTGAGCACGTCGAGGCAGTGGACGTCCTCGGCGACCATCCGCTGCACGTCGCGGACCTGGGCCTCGATCCGCCGCAGGCTCCTGAGGACGTCTTCCTTGTGTTCTGCGTAACCGGCCACGGGGGCTCCTCAGTTGGCGGCGGCCCGGAAGCCGCGCAGGCGCAGGCTGTTGCCGACGACGAAGACCGAGGAGAAGGCCATGGCCGCTCCGGCGATCATCGGGTTGAGCAGTCCGGCCGCGGCGAGCGGCAGGGCGGCCACGTTGTAGGCGAAGGCCCAGAACAGGTTCGAGCGGATGGTGCCGAGCGTCTTGCGGGCGAGCCGGATGGCGTCCGCCGCGGCCCGCAGGTCCCCGCGGACCAGGGTCAGGTCGCCGGCCTCGATCGCGGCGTCGGTGCCGGTGCCCATCGCCAGGCCCAGGTCGGCCTGGGCGAGCGCGGCCGCGTCGTTGACCCCGTCGCCGACCATCGCGACGCTGCGGCCCTCGGCCTGCAGCCGCTTGACGACGTCGACCTTGTCCTGCGGCATGACCTCGGCGATGACCTCGTCGATGCCCACCTCGGCCGCGACGGACTCGGCGACGGCCTTGTTGTCACCGGTCAGCAGGATCGGGGTGAGACCGAGGGCGCGCAGCCGCCGGATCGCCTCGGCGCTGGTGTCCTTGACCGCGTCCGCGACCTCCAGGACGGCCCGCGCCTCCCCGTCCCAGGCCACCGCGATGGCGGTGCGCCCGGCGGCCTCGGCCCCGGCCTTGGCGCGCTCCAGGTGCGGGGGCAGTTCCATCGCCCACTCGGCCAGGAGCTTCTCGCGGCCCACGAGGACCGCGTGTCCGTCGACGACGCCCTGGACGCCGAGGCCCGGGATGTTGGCGAAGTCCTCGGGGGTGGGCAGGGTGCCGACCCGGGCGGCCGCGCCGGTCGCGACGGCCTGGGCGATGGGGTGCTCGGAGGCGTGCTCCAGGGCGCCCGCGAGGCGCAGTACGTCGGCCTCGTCCACGCCCTCGGCGGTGTGCGTGCGCAGCAGCGTCATCCGGCCGGTGGTGACGGTCCCGGTCTTGTCCAGGACGATGGTGTCGACCTTGCGCGTGGTCTCCAGGATCTCCGGCCCCTTGATCAGGATGCCGAGCTGGGCGCCGCGGCCGGTGCCGACCATGAGGGCGGTCGGCGTGGCCAGACCCAGCGCGCAGGGGCAGGCGATGATCAGTACGGCGACGGCGGCGGTGAAGGAGGCCGCGAGACCGGAGCCGGTGCCGAGCCAGAAGCCCAGGGTGGCCAGCGCGAGGCCGATGACGACCGGGACGAACACGGCGGAGATCTTGTCGGCGAGGCGCTGCGCCGCGGCCTTGCCGTTCTGCGCGTCCTCCACCATCTTGGCCATCCGGGCCAGCTGGGTGTCGGCGCCGACCCGGGTGGCCTCGACGACGAGGCGCCCGCCCGCGTTGAGGGTGGCTCCGGTGACGGAGTCCCCGACGGAGACCTCGACCGGCACGGACTCGCCGGTGAGCATCGAGGCGTCCACGGCGGAGGAGCCCTCGACGACGGTGCCGTCGGTGGCGATCTTCTCGCCGGGGCGCACCAGGAAGCGGTCGCCGGTCTGCAGGTCGGCCGTGGGCACGGTCACCTCGCGGCCGCCGCGCAGCACGGTGACCTCCTTGGCGCCCAGTTCCAGCAGCGCCTTGAGGGCGGCTCCGGCCTTGCGCTTGGAGCGGGCCTCGAAGTAGCGGCCGGCCAGGATGAAGGCGGTGACCCCGGCCGCGGCCTCCAGGTAGATGTTCCCGGCGCCGTCGGTGCGGGCGATGGTGAACTCGAAGGCGTGGGTCATGCCGGGCGTGCCGGCCGTGCCGAAGAACAGCGCCCACAGCGACCACAGGAACGCGGCGGTCGTGCCCACCGAGATCAGCGTGTCCATGGTGGCCGCGCCGTGCCGGGCGTTGGTCCAGGCGGCGCGGTGGAAGGGCCAGGCCGCGTACGTGACGACGGGCGCGGCCAGGGTCAGCGAGAGCCACTGCCAGTAGTCGATCTGGAGGGCCGGGACCATCGCCATCGCGATGACCGGCACGGCCAGCGCCACGGCGGCGACGAGCCGCTGGCGCAGCGGGCGCAGTTCGTCCTGCTCTTCGGCTTCGGCGCCGTCGCCCGGGGCGCCCTCGGCGCGCGGCGGGGCCGGCTCCTTGGCGGTGTAGCCGGTGGCCTCGACGGTGGCGATCAGTTCGGCGACCGAGACGTCGGGGTCGAAGGTGACCCGGGCCTTCTCGGTGGCGTAGTTGACGGTGGCCTCGACACCGTCCATGCGGTTGAGCTTCTTCTCGATGCGGGCGGCGCAGGAGGCACAGGTCATGCCGCCGATGGCGAGCTCGACCTGGGCGGCGCCGGGAGTGATGGTGGTCATGAGGGCTGCTCCTCGTTCGAGCGCGGGGTGGGTGCCGGGTGCCGGGGCCCGGTGGACGGTCGGGGCCCCGGCGGCCGGATCGGCCGGAGCCGGGCGGTGTGTCAGGCCCGGCCGGTCAGCTCGTAGCCGGCGTCGTCGATGGCGGCGCCGATCGCGATGTCGTCGGGGGCGCCGGCGGTGGTGACGGTGACCAGGCCGCCGTCGACGTCCACGTCGACGGAGAGGACCCCGTCGAGCGCGCCGACGGAGGTGGTGATGGCGGTCCTGCAGTGGCCGCAGCTCATGCCGGACACGCGGTAGGCGGTGGCGGTGCTGTCGACGACGGCCGTGGCGGTCGTGGCCTCACCGGCGTTCGTGCCGCAGCTGCCGTCGGGGGTGCAGCAGGAAGACATGCGTTTCTCCTTGATCGGGGCCGTGATCCGTGCAGATACCCACCGGGGGTATCCGGGCTGATCTCAGGTATACCCCCCAGTGGTATCCGACGCAAGCTCCGTTCCGGCTTGACTTGGTACCCCCCGGGGGTATGGTGAGCTCATGGAACCGCTGGATGCGGCAGTACGTCGTACGGGAGGGCAGGCATGAACACCGGAGTGAGGATCGCCGTTTTCGCCGCTGCGCTGGCAGCGACGTTCGGGACCGCGTACGGGGTGGGCGTGGGCGTGGGCCCCGTGGGCGCGCCGGCCGGACCGGAGCACGGGGAGCACGCGGCGAAGACGCCGGGCGCCGCGGCCGCCGACGGGCACGCGCAGCACGGCGAGGCCGCCCAGGCCCCGGCGGCCGGGGGCCTGCAGGTCTCCGAGGGCGGCTACACGCTGAGCCTGCAGTCCCCGCGGCTCGCGTCGGGCCAGGGCGAGCTGAAGTTCTCGGTCAAGGACTCCGCGGGCCGGGCCGTCACCGCCTTCAAGGCCGAGCACGGCAAGGAACTGCACTTCATCGTCGCCTCGCGCGACCTCACCGTCTACCGCCACCTCCACCCGGTGCGCGCCGCGGACGGCACGTGGTCGACGCCGGTCGACCTGCCCGCGGCGGGCGGGTACAAGGCCTTCGCCGACTTCACCCCCGCCGCCGAAGGCGCCAAGGGCGTCACCCTCGGCGCGGACCTGTCGGTGCCCGGCGCGTACCAGCCCGCCCCGCTGCCCCCGGCCGCGGGGACCGCCGACGTGGACGGCTACCGGGTCGCCCTGAACGGCGCCCTCGAACCGGGCAGGGCGGGCGAGCTCAAGCTCACCGTCAGCAAGGACGGCAAGCCGGTCACGAACCTGGAGCCCTACCTCGGCGCGTACGGCCACCTGGTCGCCCTGCGCGACGGGGACCTGGCCTACCTGCACGTCCACCCCAACGAGGGCGGCCCCGGCCCGGACGTCTCCTTCACCGCCACCGCGCCGAGCGCCGGCACCTACCGGCTCTTCCTGGACTTCCAGCACGAGGGCACGGTCCGTACGGCGGCCTTCACCGTCACCGCGGGCGGCGCGGCCGCTCCCGCCGAAACTCCCGGCCGGGCCCCCGCGTCCCCCGCCGCCCCGCCCGCGTCCGAGGCGGACGGGCACTCCCACTGACCGGCCCGGGCCCCGCCCGCCCGCCCCGGGGCGGGGGGCGCCCGCGCCGGATCCGCCACCGGCGGAACAGAACGCCGCCGGTCGTCGTTGAATGCATACCCCCCAGGGGTAAAGGACCGACGGAGGGAAGGGATCGCCGTGCAGGGGTACAACGGACACAAGGACGACGTCCTCAAGCGGCTGCGCCGCATCGAAGGCCAGGTCCGCGGCCTCCAGCGGATGGTCGAGGAGGACACGTACTGCATCGACGTGCTCACCCAGGTCAGCGCCACCACCAAGGCCCTGCAGTCCTTCGGGCTGGCCCTGCTCGAAGACCATTTGCACTCCTGTGTCGCGGACGCCATCGCCGAGGGCGGCGACACCGCCCGCGACAAGGTCGAGGAAGCCTCCCGGGCCGTGTCCCGCATGGTCCGCGCCTGATTCCGGACCCCGCCCCGGGGGGCCCGCCCCGGCCCCCCGGACCCCTCGTTCCGCCCCCTCGCGGGCACCTCGTTTCCCGGCCACGCGGCAGTCTTCAACGAGAAAATCCTTGATGCCGCACTAGACTGGCGGGTTGTTTGGCGCTGGCACCGGAACAACCTGGGCAGACCCGGGCTCCGCCGGCGCGACCCGGGAGGTATCCGGGGACGAGACGCGAGGGTCCATGGCAGTCACACCTGAGCACGGTGAAGTCACGCTGCTCGACGACGGGGACACGTACGAGGAGACCGGCAAGTCCGCCCTGTTCTCCGCCGGGCCCGCGGCCCCGACGCGCACCCTCGTCGACGTCTTCGAGGCGTCCGTACGGGCCCACCCCGACGAGCTCGCCCTCGACGACGGCACCGAGCAGCTGACCTACCGGGCGCTCGCCACCGAGGTCGAGCGACGGCGCCGGGCCCTCGCGGCCGCCGGCGTCGGACTCGGCGACCGGGTCGGCGTACGCGTCCCCTCCGGCACCAACGAGCTGTACACGGGCATCCTCGCCGTCCTCGCCGCGGGCGCCGCCTACGTCCCCGTCGACGCCGAGGACCCCGACGAGCGCGCCGAGCTCGTCTTCGGCGAAGCCGGCGTACGGGCGGTCCTCGGCGCCGCGGGGGCCATCGAGGTCACCGGCCCCGCGGACCCCGCCGTCCGCGCCGCCCGCCCCGGCCCCGGACACGACGCCTGGATCATCTTCACCTCCGGCTCCACCGGCAAGCCCAAGGGCGTCGCCGTCAGCCACCGCAGCGCCGCCGCCTTCGTCGACGCCGAGGCCGCCCTGTTCCTCGCCGAGGAGCCCATCGCCCCCGGCGACCGCGTCATGGCCGGCCTCTCCGTCGCCTTCGACGCCTCCTGCGAGGAGATGTGGCTCGCCTGGCGCTACGGCGCCTGCCTGGTGCCCGTGCCCCGCTCCCAGGTCCGCAGCGGCGCCGACCTCGGCCCCTGGCTGGTGGAGCAGGAGATCACCGTCGTCTCCACGGTGCCGACGCTGGCCGCGCTCTGGGAGCCCGAGGCCCTCAACGAGGTCCGGCTGCTGATCTTCGGCGGCGAGGCCTGCCCGCCCGAGCTGACCCAGCGCCTGGTCACCGAGGGACGCGAGGTCTGGAACACGTACGGACCCACCGAGGCCACCGTCGTCGCCTGCGCCTCCCTCCTGACCGGCGAGGAACCGATCCGCATCGGCCTCCCGCTGGCCGGCTGGGAACTGGCCGTCGTCGACGAGTCCGGCGCCCCCGTCCCGATGGGCGGCAGCGGCCAGCTCGTCATCGGCGGCGTCGGCCTCGCCCGCTACCTCGACCCCGAGAAGGACGCCGAGAAGTACGCGCCGCTTGCCTCCCTCGGCTGGGAGCGCGCCTACCGCAGCGGCGACCTCGTCCGCGCCGAACCCGAGGGGCTGGTCTTCCTCGGCCGCGGCGACGAACAGATCAAGCTCGGCGGCCGCCGCATCGAGCTCGGCGAAGTCGACTCGGCCCTCCAGGCCCTGCCCGGCGTCGCCGGCGCGGCCGCCGCCGTACGCACCGCGCGCAGCGGCAACCAGCTCCTCGTCGGCTACCTCGTCACCCAGGACGGCTGGGACCACGCCGCGGCCGTCGAACGGCTGCGCGCCGAACTGCCCGCGGCCCTCGTACCGCTGCTCGCACCCGTCGACGAGCTCCCCACCCGCACCTCCGGCAAGGTCGACCGCGACGCCCTGCCCTGGCCGCTGCCCGGACTGGTCACCACCGGCCCCACCGAACAGCTCTACGGCACCGAGGCCTGGCTCGCCGAGCAGTGGAGCGAGATCCTCGGCGTGGCCGTCACCGGCGCCGCCGACGACTTCTTCGCGATCGGCGGCAGCAGCCTCGCCGCCGCCCAGCTCACCACCCGCCTGCGCACCCGCTACCCCAGCGCCGCCGTACTCGACATCTACCAGCAGCCGACCCTGCGCAAGCTGGCCCGCCGCCTGGAGAAGTCCGTACAGGACGACGGCGCCGCCCGCACCGTCGCACCCGTCCCGCTCCGCTCCCAGCTGACGCAGTCCCTGCTGCTGCTCCCGCTGTTCACCCTCGTCGGCCTGCGCTGGACGGTCGCCCTGCTGGCCCTCGGCAACGTCCTGCACCTGTTCGGCGCCTACCCGTGGGCGCCCACCGCCTCCTGGTGGCTCGTCGCCGCCGGCGCGGCCCTGCTCTACAGCCCGCCCGGCCGCCTCGCCCTCTCCGCCGGCGGCGCCCGCCTGCTGCTGCGCGGGGTGAAGCCCGGCCGCTACCCGCGCGGCGGCAGCGTGCACCTGCGGCTGTGGACCGCGGAACGCCTCGCCGAGTACGCCGGCGCCACCTCCCTGACCGGCTCCTGGCTGGAGCGCTACGCCCGGGCCCTCGGCGCCAAGATCGGCCCCGAGGTCGACCTGCACTCCCTGCCCCCCGTCACCGGCATGCTCAAGCTGGGGCGCGGCTGCGCCGTCGAATCCGAAGTGGACCTCTCCGGGCACTGGCTGGACGGGGACCGCCTCGTGATCGGCCCCGTCAAGGTCGGCGCGGGCGCCGTGGTCGGCACCCGCAGCCTGCTCTTCCCCGGCGCCCGCGTCGGCAAGCGCGCCGAGGTCGCCCCCGGCTCCGCCGTCGCCGGTCACGTCCCGACCGGCCAGCGCTGGGCCGGAGCCCCCGCCGTGAAACTCGGCAAGGCCAAGCGGAACTGGCCCAGGGAACGCCCGCCGCGCCCCCTGCGCTGGCGCGCCGTGTACGGGGCCGCCGGCTTCGGCCTTACCTCCCTGCCCGTCGTCGCCGCCCTGCCCGCCCTGCTCGTGGTGAGCCGGTTCGTACCCGCCGACGCCCCTCTCGCCGAGGCCCTGCGCGGGGCGCTGCTCGCCGTGGTGCCCGCCGCGCTCGCCTTCGGGTTCGCGTACGCGCTGCTCCTGCTGGTCTCCGTACGGCTGCTCAGCCTCGGCCTGCGCACCGGTCTGCACCCCACGCACAGCCGCGTCGGCTGGCAGGCCTGGACCGTCACCCAGCTGATGGACCTGGCCCGCGAAACGCTCTTCCCGCTGTACGCCGGGCTGATCACCCCGGTGTGGCTGCGGCTGCTCGGCATGAAGATCGGCCGGGGCGCCGAGGTGTCCACCGTGCTCGCCCTGCCGAGCCTCACCACCGTCGGCGAAGGCGCCTTCCTCGCCGACGACACCCTGACGGCCCCGTACGAGCTGGGCGGCGGCTGGATGCGCATCGGCCACTCCGAGATCGGCCGGCGCGCCTTCCTCGGCAACTCCGGCATGACCGCGCCCGGCCGCACCGTGCCCGACGACGGGCTGGTCGGCGTCCTGTCCGCCACCCCCAAGAAGGCCAAGAAGGGCAGCTCGTACCTGGGCCTGCCGCCGGTCCGCCTGCCGCGGTCCGCCGCCGACTCCGACCAGAGCCGTACGTATGACCCGCCCGCGCACCTGCTGTGGGCGCGGGGCCTGGTCGAGCTGTGCCGCCTCGTGCCGGTGTTCTGCTCGGCCGCGCTGGCCGTGCTGACCGCCGCGGCGTTCTGTGCGCTGATCACCTCCAGCGGCCTGGACCGGTGGGGGACCGCCCTGCTCTCCGGCGTGGTCCTGATCGCCGCCGGGACGGCCGCCTGCGTCGTCTCCGTCGCCGCGAAGTGGCTGCTGGTGGGGCGGCACCGGACCGGCGAGCACCCGCTGTGGAGCGGCTTCGTGTGGCGCAACGAACTGGCCGACACCTTCGTCGAGGTCCTGGCCGTGCCGTGGCTGGCCGGATCCGTACCCGGCACGCCGCTGATGGCGCTGTGGCTGCGCGCACTCGGCGCCCGGATCGGGCGGGGTGTGTGGTGCGAGAGCTACTGGCTGCCCGAGACCGATCTGGTCACCCTGGGCAGCGGGGTCAGCGTGAACCGCGGCTGCGTCCTGCAGACCCACCTCTTCCACGACCGGATCTTGAGGACGGATACTGTGGTCCTCCACGAGGGCGCCACCCTGGGCCCGGGCGGCATCGTCCTGCCCGGGAGCACGGTCGGAGCCCGCAGCACACTGGGTCCCGCCTCTCTCGTGATGGCCGGGGAATCCGTCCCCGCCGACACCCGATGGCTGGGCAATCCGATCGAGGCGTGGCGGTCCTGAACGGCCGGGCACAGCGCAGGGAGCAGAAACGGCCATGAACGGCAGCGGCCAGAAGACAGCGGCGGCATCGGACCCGTACTTTCCGGCCAACGGCGACCCCCGTTACCGTGTGCACCGGTACGAACTCGCTCTGGATTACCGTCCCGGCCCCAACCGGCTGGCCGGGACGGCCCGGCTCAACGCCATCGCCGGCCGGGCACCGCTCGCGGAGTTCGCCCTGAACCTCGCCGAGTTCAGGGTCGGCCGCGTCCTGGTCGACGGCCGGGCCCCGCACTACGCCCACCGGGGCGGCAAGCTCCGCATACGGCCCGCCAAGCCGCTGCCCGCCGGCGCCGCCTTCACCGTCGAGGTGCACTGGGCGGGCAATCCCAAGCCGGTGCGCAGCCCCTGGGGCGGCCTCGGCTGGGAGGAACTCACCGACGGCGCGCTCGTCGCCAGCCAGCCCGTCGGCGCGCCCTCCTGGTACCCGTGCAACGACCGGCCCGCCGACAAGGCCTCGTACCACATCTCGGTCAACACGCCCTCCGCGTACACCGTGGTGGCCGGCGGCCGCCTGCTCACCCGTACCACCAAGGCCAGCACCACCACCTGGGTCTACGAGCAGCCCGCACCCACCTCCAGCTACCTCGTCGGCCTGTCCATCGGCATGTACCAGACGGTGCTGCTCGGCGACCCCGGCCTCGGCGGCGTCCCGCAGAGCGCCCACGTACCGGCGCACCTGCTGCCCCGGTTCTCCCGCGACTTCGCCCGGCAGCCCGCCATGATGCGGCTCTTCGAGGACCTCTTCGGGCCCTACCCGTTCGGCGAGTACGCGGTGGTCGTGGCCGACGAGGAACTCGACGTCCCGGTGGAGGCCCAGGGCCTCTCGCTCTTCGGCGCCAACCACGTCGACGGCGTACGGGGTTCCGAACGCCTCATCGCGCACGAACTCGCCCACCAGTGGTTCGGCAACAGCGTGACCATCGCCGACTGGCGGCACATCTGGCTCAACGAGGGCTTCGCGAAGTACGCCGAGTGGCTCTGGTCGGAGCGCTCGGGCGGCCGCACCGCCCACGACCTGGCCGCCACCGCCCACCGGCTGCTGGCCTCCCAGCCCCAGGACCTGCGGCTGGGCGACCCGGGCCGCAAGCTGATGTTCGACGACCGCCTCTACCAGCGCGGCGGCCTCACCGTGCACGCCCTGCGCTGCGCGCTGGGCGACGGCGCCTTCTTCCGCATGCTGCGCGACTGGGCCACCGCCCACCGCCACGGCGTCGTCACCACGGCCGCCTTCACCGCCCACGCGGCCCGCTACGCCGCCGACCCCCTGGACGGCCTCTTCACGGCCTGGCTCCACACCCCGTCCCTCCCCCCGCTCCCGGCGCCCCCCGCCACCCCGGCCCGCCCCGAGTACCCCCCGCACAACGGCCGCGCCTCGGCCTGAGGCCGCCCGTCAGGAGCCGCCGCCCGCCCCGGCCCGCGCGAGGACGCGCGGGCCCGGAGTGCCGATGGGAGCACGCCGTGCCAGGCTGAAAACGGGGGTACTCCGCCGGTCTCGGCGTGCCGGACCGGCTTCGCACGGTATGGAGGCCCACATGGCCAGCGACGCCAGCAGACCCCGCACCAGCCACGAGCACGTGCAGCCCCACCACGCGCCCACGTCCGGCAGAACCGACGTGGCGGCAGCCCTGATGATCTTCGGTGGCGTGATGGCGCTCTTCGAGGGGATCTCGGCCCTCGCCACGGACAACCTGTTCCTCGCGACGCGCCACTACGTGTTCGAGTTCAGCCTGACGGGCTGGGGCTGGGTGCACCTCATCCTGGGCATCGCCCTCATCCTGGCCGGCGTCGCCGTGATCCGCGGAGCCCTGTGGGCGCGCTTCTTCGGCGTCACCGTCGCCGGGCTGGGAGCCATCGCCAACTTCCTGTGGCTGCCGTACTACCCCTTCTGGGCCCTGGTGCTGATCGCCATCAACATCCTCGTCGTCTGGGCCCTGTGCACGGGCATGCACCGGGAGGCCGACGCGGGCCGGACGGCCGCCGCCTAGGCACGCGCCCCCGGGAAGATTCCTACACGCCCCCGGCGGCCGCGTCGGGTCCGATGACGCGGCCGTCGCGCAGTTCCACCACGCGGTCGGCGAGTTCGATCAGGTTGGGGTCGTGGGTGGCGACGAGGATGGTGACCGACTCGCTGCGCACCACCGCGCGCAACAGCTCCATGACCGACCGGCCCGTCTCCGAGTCGAGCTGGCCCGTGGGCTCGTCCGCGATGATCAGGTCGGGTTCGTTGGCCAGGGCGCGGGCCACCGCGACGCGCTGCTGCTGGCCGCCGGAGAGTTCGCCGGGGCGCTGCTCCGCGTGGTCCGCGAGGCCGACCAGGGCGAGCAGGGTCCGGGCGCGTTCCTCGCGCTCCTTGGCGGGGACGCGGCGCAGGCGCATCGGTACGCCGACGTTCTCGGCGGCGGTGAGGGCCGGGATCAGCCCGAAGGACTGGAAGACGAAGCCGATGCGGTCGCGGCGCAGCGCGAGCAGGCCCGGCTCGTCGAGGGCCGCCAGGTCGGTGCCGTCGAGGGTGATCCGGCCGCTCGTCGGGGTGTCGAGGCCGCCGACGAGGTTCAGCAGGGTGGTCTTGCCGGAGCCCGACCGGCCCCTGAGGGCGGTGAGTTCGCCGCGCCGGACCTCGAACGACACGCCGCGCAGGGCGTGGACGGCCCGCGGTCCGCTGCCGAAGCTGTGGCGTACGTCGTCCACCACCACGATCGGCGCGCCGCCGCCCTCCCGTGCCGCCACGGCCGTGGCCGGTTCCCGATGGTCACTCATCACGCGTGTTCCCCCGTCGAGTTGTCCGCGCGGGGCGTCCGGCCCCGCGTTCCGCGGCGCGCCCTGCCGCTTCCGCTTTCTGATCGCATTTGCGCATCTGTCACACCATTCACGCAAGCACCTTCCCTCTATCGCCCGAATCTGACAGCATCGTCCGCTATCCGGTACCAAGAGTCCGGACGGGGGAGGAACTGAACACGTGCTCGGCTTCGTCGTGCGCCGACTGCGCGGGCGATGGCCGCTCGCTGTCGCCGTACTGCTCACCGTACTGATCACCGCCACGGCCCTGACCGCGCTGACGGCCTTCACCCGCGGGGTGGGGGAGGAGGGCCTTCGCCGGGCCCTGACCGGCCCGGAGCGGCCCCGAACCGCCGTCGTGATCACCAGTGGCCATCCCGCCGCCTCGCGCGCCAAGGACGACGAGTCCGTCCGGGCCTACGCGGACGAGGTGTTCGGGCGGCTGCCGGTGGCCTCGGAGCACATGGCGCGAAGTCGCTCGTACGGGCTGCCCGGGCCGGCCGCCTCCGGGAGCGACGCCGACCTGACGCTGCTCGCCGCCCTCGGACGGGACCACGTACAGCTGCTCGCCGGGCAGTGGCCGAGGCCCGCCGAGGCCGCCGCCGGGGCGACGGGCGGCGCCGCCGGAGCGGCACTCCAGGCCGCCGTGCCCCGCGCGGCGCTGGCGCGGCTCGGCCTGACCGACTCCGCGCTGCCCGCACCGGTCCGGCTGGAGGACCGCTTCGGCGGCCCGCCGCTGACCGTGCTGGTCACCGGCGTCTACCGGGCCTCCGATCCGGACGCGCCGTACTGGCGGCTCGACCCGCTCGGCGGCCGCGAGATCCAGGTCACCGCCTTCACCACCTACGGCCCGCTCCTGGTGGACGACACCGCCTTCACCACGGGCGGCCTCCTGCAGAACTACCGCGGCACGCTCCTGACCCCCGACCTGCGCACGATCCGCGCCGCGGAGGCAGCGGCCGTCCGTACGGCCGCGAAGCCCGCGGCCACCTCCCTCGAACGCACCTCCTCGCTCCAGGCCGCCACCGAACTTCCCGAGCTGCTCGCCCAGTTGGACTCGGGGCTGCTCGTCGCCCGGTCCACCCTGCTGCTCGGCGCACTGCAGCTGGCCGTCCTCTCGGCGGCCGCACTGCTGCTCGTCTCCCATATCCTGATGGTCCGTCAGGAACCGGAGCGCGTCCTGCTCACCGCCCGCGGCGCCTCCCGCCGACGGCTCGGCGCGCTCAGCGCCGCCGAATCGCTGCTCCTCGCCCTGCCCGCGGCCGTCCTGGCACCGCTGCTCACGCCACCCCTGCTGCGGCTGTTCGGCGGGTTCGGGCCGCTCGGCCGGCTCCGGCTGGACATCCCCGGCACCTGGCTGGTCTGGCCGGTGGCGGCCGGCTGCGCCCTGGCCTGCGTCCTGCTGACGACGCTGCCCTCCGCCCTGCGCGGCGCCTCGGCCGCCGTACTGCGCAAGGTCGGCAGCAGGCAGGCGCTGGCCACCGGCGCCGCGCGCTCCGGCCTGGACCTCGCCCTCGTGGCGCTCGCCGTCCTCGGCTACCAGCAACTGTCGCACTACGGCGGTGCGGAGCGCCCCGTAGCGGACGGGCCCGCGGACGGCGGGCTCGGCGTGGACCCCGTACTGGTCGCCGCCCCGGCCCTCGCCCTGTGCGCGGGCACGCTGCTGGTGCTGCGGCTGCTGCCCTTCGCGGCGCGGGCCGGGGGACGGCTGGCGGCCCGCGGCCGGAGCCTGGCCCCGGCCCTCTTCGGCTGGCAGCTCGCCCGCCGCCCCGGACGGGCCACCGGCCCCGTCCTGCTGCTCGTCCTCGCCGTCTCCAGCGGGATCCTGGCCCTCGGCCAGCACACCGCCTGGTCCGATTCCCAGCGCGACCAGGCCGAGTTCGCGACCGCGGGCGGGCTGCGGATCTCCGGCAGCAGCATGTCCGCGATGGGCCAGGCAGGACGCTACGGGGCCCTGCCGGGCGCGGAGCGGCTGATCCCGGTGGCCCGCAAGCAGCAGCAGCTCCCCGGCGGGAGCGTCGGCGAGCTGCTCGCGCTGGACGCGGCGGAGACCGGCGAACGGGTGCCGCTGCGCGCCGACTTGCGCGGCGGCCGCGGGATGCGGGAGCTGTTCGCCCCGCTCACCGCGGGCGATCAGAACATCGGGCCGGGGGCCGCCGCTCCCGCCGCCAATGGTCCTGACGCCGCCGCCCCCGGGATCGCGCTGCCCGGATCGCCCCGCCGGATCGACCTCGACGTGACCGCGCGCTCCTCCGGCACGAGCTGGGCCGCCGTGAGCCTGCTGCTGCGCGACCGGTTCGGGGCGGTCCACGCCACCCCGCCGGCCACCCTGCCCGAGAACGGCGAAGCCACCCTGCCGTTCGCCCTGGACGCGCTGACCGGCGCCCCGATCGGTTCGGCCGCCACCCCGCTGACCCTCGCCGGGGTACGCCTCTCCTACGCCGGGGACGGCGGACCCGCCGGTCCGGGCAGCGAACTGACCGTGCGCCGGATCGCGGTCTCCGACACCGCGGGCGGCGGCGCCGTACCGCTCACCACGAGGAGCACCGACGCACCGGCCGGTCCGGTCGGCTGGCAGTCGTCGCCCCCGCAGGGCGGACCCCGCGGCCTCAAGGCCCCCGCCCTGACCCCGGTCCCGGCCGGATCCACGGACGTGCTGAGCCTGCGCTTCTCGGGCGGCTTCGGCACCGAGAAGGGTGTCCAGGCCGTGCTGTACCCGGCCCCCGCCACGCCGCCCCCCGCCGCGGTCCCCGCGGTCGCCACCACCGGCTACCTGCGCTCCATCGGAGCGTCCGTGGGCCAGACGGTCAACGTCACCGTGGACGGCGCGGCCGTCCCGATGCGGATCACCGCCGCCGTGGACAGCCTGCCCGTGGCCGGCCGGACGGCGCTCGCCGTCGACCTGCGCACCCTCGGCCGCTTCCTGCTGGAAACCGTCGGTCAGCCACCGGTCACGCCCACCGAGTGGTGGCTGCCCGCCTCCTCGGCCACCGACCCGGCACCGGGCCGCGCGGCGGCCGCACTGCGCACGGGTGCCAGGACCGAGCGCGTCCAGGTGCGCGAGGAGATCACCGAGGGTCTGCTGGACGACCCGCTGAGCGCCGGCCCGCAGAGCGCGCTGGCCGCCCTCGCGGCCGCCTGCGGGGTCCTGGCGGCCATCGGCTTCGCGACCTCCACCGCCGCCGAACGGCGCGTACGCGCACGGGAGTTCTCGATCCTGCTCGCGCTCGGCGCGCCCCGCCGTTCGCTGGCCCGGGCGGCCTTCGCCGAGGGCGGCGTACTCATCGCCCTCGGCACCGGGGCCGGGACCGCGCTGGGTGTCGCCCTCGTCCACCTGATGGCGCCCCTGGTCGTCCTGACACCCGCCGCACACCGGCCCTTCCCGCCGGTACGCGTGGACATGCCGTTCTGGCAGACCCTGCTGACGGCCGCCGCCATCGCGGCCGTTCCCCTGCTGTCGGCCGCCCTCAGCGGCCCCCGGGGCCGCGACATCGCCGCCCGGCTGCGCCCCGTGGAGGAGATGTGACCACCCCCCGGCCGTCCACCGCTGCCCCGCGGTCCGCGCCACGGCCCGCGCCGTGGGTCAGGACCCGGCTGCGCGCGGCCCCGCTGGGCACCCTGCTCGGCGCCGCACTGGCGTTCGTCGCCGTCCTGCTGGCCGCGGCACTGCCCCGGGCCCAGGACCGGGGCGCCGACCAGGCCCTGCGGGCGTTCCTGCAGCGCAGCGGGACGAGCGCCACCAGCCTGCTGGCGACCGCACCGCCCCCCGGCGCGGGCCAGAGCGCCGAGGTCCTGGACGCGACGCTGAAGGGCCTGCTCGCCCGCACCGGCGGGGACTTCGGCGTCGTACCGGACGGGGCGGTGTACGGCAGCCGGACCATCAAGCGCCAGCCGCTGCTCAACCCGGAACTGTCCCAGCCGTCCGGCATCCCGCCCGGCATGTCCCTGCTGTACGTCCGGCAGGCAGAGGCCCACGTGAAGCTGGTGGCGGGACACTGGCCGGACGACACGCCCGCGGGAGCCTCCGGCGGCACGTCCTCGGACCCGCCCCGGGACCCCGCCGCCGCGCCGCCACCGCTTCAGGCCGTCCTCTCCAAGAACGCCGCCGAGACCCTCGGCGCCCGCCTCGGATCGGTCCTGAAGACCCCGGCCGTGGCCGACATCGCCCCCTCGGTCGAGGTCGTCGGTCTCTACACGGCCACCGACGAGACCGAGGACTTCTGGGCGGACCTGGGGTGCTTCAACCGCGCCTGCGAGCACTACACCGGGGACAAGCTCTCCTGGAACGTCGACGCCTTCGTCGGGGCCGGCAGCCTCGACCGGCTCGACACCTGGGGCCGCACCGCCGAGGACTTCTGGCGCCTCCCCGTGGACGTCGGCCGCCTGCGGGCCGACCGGCTCGACGCCACGGCCGCGCAGATCGCCTCGTACATCGCCGGACCGACCGCCGCCGCCCTGCCCCAGGAGACCAGCCGCGAACTGCTGCGGACCACCTCCCGGCTGCCCGAGCTGTTCGACGAGGCCCGCGCCCGCAGGCAGGCCGCCGCGCCGCTCGCCGCGATCGGACCGGTCGGGGTCGCCGGGGTCGCGTTCGTCGTCCTGTGCCTGGCCGGCGCGCTCGCCGGGGACCGGCGCGAAGCCGAACTGCGGCTGCTCCTGGCGCGCGGCGGCTCGCGCTTCGCCATCGTCGGCCGGCTCCTCGGCGAGGGCGCCGTCACGGTGCTCCCGGCGGCCGCCGCTGCGGCCTCGCTCGCCGTCCTGCTGCTGCCCACGCCCCGGCTGGCGCCGTCGCTGCTGGCCGCCGCCGCCGTCGCGCTGCTCGCGCTGCTGGCCTTCCCCCTGCGGGCGGCCGTGCTGCTGACCCCGCCGCGCCCGCCCGCGCGGTGGCGCAGGCCGGTGGCCGAGCTGCTCGTCCTCGCCGCCACCGGTGCGGCCGTACTGGAGGTCCGCCGCCGCGGGGTCACCCCGGCCGGCGCCGACCTGGACCCGCTGCTGGTCGCGGCTCCGCTGCTGCTCGCACTGTGCGGGGCGCTGCTGCTGGCCCGCCTCCAGCCGGTGGTGACCGGGTGGCTCGCCCGGGCGGCCGCCCGCCGCTCCGGACTGGTCGGCTTCCTCGGGCTGGCACGGGCCGCACGGGGCGCGGGGGCCCGGCAACCGGGGGCACCCGCCCGCGGCCGGACCGGTCCCTCCGCCCTGCCGCTGGTCGCGCTGCTCCTCGCCATCACCACCGGAGGCTTCGGGGCCGCCGTCCTGGAGTCGGCGGACTCGGCCCGGCTGGGAGTCGCCCGGCTGGCGGTCGGCGGCGACGCGTCCATCGCCGCGTACGGGAGATCGCCGCTCCCGGACGGACTCCTGAAGGCCGCCGGCGAGCTGCCGGGCGTACGGACGTCCGTGCCGCTGTGGATCGACCACGACTCCTCCGTCCTCGGCACCGCCCAGGGCTCCACCCAGGTCACCGTGATCGTCGCCGAGCCGGCGGCGTACGCGGAACTGTCCCGGGCCCTCGGCTGCGGCTCCTTCGACCCCGCCCTGCTGGCCGCGGGCGGCGCCCGGTCCGCCGGCACCCCGGTGCCCGCCCTGTTCAGCTCCGGCCTGGCACGGCAGGCCGCCGAGGGCACGTACGTGCTGCGGCCCGGCAGCGGCGGCGAGCTGCGCGCACGGGTCGCCGGCGTGATCGACTGCACCCCGGCCCGGCCGGCCCGGGACGCCGCGACCGTCGTCCTGCCCGCGGGCCCCGCGACGGCCCTCATCGCGGGCGCCGACCACCCGAACCGGTGGTTCGGCGTCGGCAGCGCCGACGGGGAGCGGCTGCGCGCACTGCTCCGGGCCACGCTCCCGGCGGCTTCGGCTTCGGCTCCGACCCCCGCCGCCGGCCAGGGCCCGGCTTCCCCGGCGAAGCCCGCCGACGAGGCGTATCCCGTCCGCACCAGCGCCGAGGCCGTCGCCGAACTGGGCGCCGATCCACTGCAGCGGTCGGCGCAGCGCCTCTTCTGGGGCTCCGTGGCCGGAGCGGCCGGCTTCGCCCTGCTGGCCGTACTGCTGACGCTGATGCGGACCGTCCCCGAACGGGCGGCGCTGCTGGCCCGGTTGCGCACCATGGGGCTGCGCCGCCGGCAGGGCGTGGCGCTGATCCTCGCCGAGGCCCTGCCGCAGACCCTGGCCGCGGCGGCGGGCGGCGCCCTGGCGGCGGCCGCCGCGGTGGCGTTGCTGGGCCCGGCGATGGACCTGTCCACGCTGGTCGGCGCGAGCGTGCCGACCGGCGTACGGCTCACAGCGGGGCCCGTACTGACCCAGGCCCTGGGCCTGGCCGCCCTGGTCGCCGCGGCGGTGCTCGTGGAGGCGGCGACATCCGGGCGACGGCAGATCACCACCGAGTTGAGAGCGGGAGACCAGAGTTGAACAGCGACCAGCCGACGTACGAGGAGCTCCGCCGCCGGGCGACGGCCGCCGCCGAGCCCCGCACCCCGACGGCGGACGCCGCGATCACCTGCGACCGCCTGGTCCGGATCTTCAGCACGGACGGCATCGAGGTACAGGCCCTGCAGGGGCTGGAGCTGACGGTCGCCCAGGGCGACCTGGTCGCCCTCGTGGGCGCCTCCGGCAGCGGCAAGTCCACCCTCCTGAACATCCTGGCGGGCCTGGACGTCCCGACGGCGGGCAGTGCGGCGGTCGCCGGCTACGACCTGCTGGAACTGTCGGCGCGGGACCGGCTGCGCTACCGGCGCGAAGCGGTCGGGTTCGTCTTCCAGCAGACGGCCCGCAACCTGCTGCCGTTCCTGACGGCAGCTCAAAACGTCGCCCTGCCCATGCAGTTGAGGGGCGGTGGCGCCCGGCGCGGCGCGGCCGCACGCCACTCCGCCCGGGTCGCGGAGATCCTGGACGCCCTCGGGATCGGTGACCTGGCGCACCGGCGCCCGGCGGAACTCTCCGGCGGCCAGCAGCAGCGCGTCGCGATCGCCGTGGCGATGGCGAACGACCCCCGGGTGCTGCTCGCCGACGAACCCACGGGCGAACTGGACTCGGAGACGGCCGCGGCGGTCTTCGAGACCTTCCGCACGGTGAACAAGGAGCTCGGCGTGACGGTGGTCATCGTGACGCACGACCCCATGGTGGCGGGCGAGGTCCGCCGCACCGTGGCCATCCGCGACGGCCGGACCAGCAGCGAGGTCCTGCGCCGCACGGTCACCGACGAGCACGGCGAGGAATCCATCAGCGAACGCGAGTACGTCGTCCTGGACCGCTTCGGCCGCGTCCAGCTCCCCCCGAAGTTCCTGGAGGCCCTGTCCATGGAACACCGCGTAGCGGTGGACCTGGCCCCGGACCACATAGAACTCCGCCCGGACCGCCCCTAGCCGGCCGCATCGAGGATCTCGTCCACGATCTCGATGGCGGTCGATGCCGTTTCCAGGCCATGGAGCGTGTCCCTCAGCCGCGTTGCGAACCGTACGACGCGTGCGGGGTCCGGGGCCGTGGCCTCAAGCGTCTGGGCCAGGGCCTCGTGGTCGCTTCGTACGTCGTCGTCCTGTTCCGGGGTGAGGTGCGTACCACCGAGGTGTTCGATCTCGTCGGTGAGACGCTCCAGCAGGTTCCGGAGTTCATCACCGTCGCCCGTCGCGCGTCCGCCGTGGTTCCCCTCCGGACGCACGGCGGCGCCCGACGCCTGCGCACCGCTCCCCGCCCGCAGTTCGGGGACGGCCGCGCTCAACGCGTCGCGGAGCTCCGACGCGTTGCGGAAGCGGGTGCCGGGACGCGGGCTCACCCCCTCCGCGACGGTGATCCCCAGGGCCCCGTGGCGCAGCGGCTCCGGGCCGTGCCGGAGCGACTCCTCGTCCCCGTAGGGCAGCGCTCCCGACGGGTGCAGGAGGCGGTACAGGATCGCCGCCAGCGCGAAGGCGTCATCGGCTTCCGAGTGCCCGGCCGGCATGCCCTTGAGAGCCTCGGGCAGTAGATAGTCCGAGGGACCGGGCGGCAGCAGGAGCTTGCCGCGCGCCACGTCCAGACCTGACCCCCAGCCCCGTACGTAGAGTTCGCCCTCGTCCGCCCCGTGCAGTACGAGGTTCTCGGGCCGGACGTCCCCGTGCGTGAGCTTCCTCACGTCCAGCATCCGGCAGAGCGTGTCGCAGGCGTCGACGATCCACCGCGTGGCATCCACCGGGCTGATGTCGAGGCGGCCGGCCAGCTTGGCCTCCAGCTTCTCCTGCAGGCTGACGCCGTCCACTGTCCGGAACACCAGCCACTGCCCACAGAGCGGAAGAAGTTCGGGAACGCCTTCGACGTGCCGGCCGGAACCGGAGAACATCTCGTGGAGGCGCTCCAGCTGGGGACCGTACCCCGGGTGGAACTGGGCGACCAGCTGCTGTCGCAGGCCCTCGTGTTCGAGTTCGAGATGGCGCGTCTTCGGGCGGTCCCGTTCGTCGTGGCGCCGCTGGACGACGTAGCCCGCGTCCCTGAGCGGCTGTTCTTCCGCCTCCCAGTCGAGGCTGGGGCGTTCCGCGTACGGAGGCCTCCGCGTGCCCAGCCACTTGCGCACGATCGGGTTGACCCACCCCCAATTGTCCTCCCGCCGGACGAGAATCCCGAAGTCCTCGAGTCCGACCAGGTCCCTGAGCTTCGCGGTGGCGAGTGAGGCCCGGACCGCCGTCACGAACGGATCCTCCTCGATGAGCCGCGCGATCTCGTGCAGGAGGGACAGGACGTGCTCCCGGCCGCCCTCGCCGTAAGGGTCGAGGAGCCCGATGACGGCGTCTTCCTGGTCCACCACCCAGTCGAACGCGTCGTTCACCAGTTTCGCGCTCACGTGCGTCTGCTGCTTGGTCTCCAGCAGCTCCAGGACCCGCGCGCCAAGCATGTGGATGTGCTGGGGATGACCCTGGGTGAGCTCCCACACCCGCTCTGCGGCCTCGTCCATGACCTGGACGGGCTCCAGGAATCCGAGGTGGAACGCCTGCCGTGTGGCGTCGTTGTCCAGCGGGCCGATGACGTACGGGGTCGTGAAGTCCTGCTGGAACCGGGTGTCTTCGAGCAGATCGCGAATCCCGTGGGTCGTCGCGGCGCCGCAGAACAGAAGGCCCACCCCCTCGTTCTTGAGCCCGCGCAGCTGGCTCAACGCGGATTCCAGGTCTTCCGACTTCTTCAGACGCCTCAGCAGATGCTGGAACTCGTCGATGACGAGCAGTAGTCCGACCGTCTCCCTGGGCCACAGCTGTCGTCCGACGCGCCGCCACCAGTTCAGGAAGTCCAGCGGGCCACTGCCGTCGGGCATCCCGATCGCCGGCGCACGGTTCTCGAAGGCCTGGTCCACCGCGAGGCCGACCGACTTGGCGATGTCGGTCAGCAAGGGGCAACCGGAGCCCTCGGTCATCTCGGCGTTGAGGTAGACCGGGAAGACCCGCGGAATCCGCCACTTGCCGGGGGGCGGCAGCTCGTGGGACCCGGGGTTGCGGACTTCGCTGAGCTGGTACGCGATGGAGGTCTTCCCCGCCTGTCGCGAGCCCGTCATGAAAAGGGCGCCCGTGTGGCTGCGCGACGCCTTCGTGTAGTGGCGTGCCAGATCCTCGAGTTCCTTGGTGCGCCCCACGAACATCGCGGGATCCACCCGGTCACTCGGCTTGAAATGCGCGGACAGCCGCTGCCCCAGGGGATAGTTGCTCACTGAAGCGGTCACGGTCGCGGGCGGCTGCGGGCCTTGGGGAAGCACCTCCGAGGCAGTGACCTTCACCTCCTGGTGTTCGCCGTCGAGGAGGAGGAGCCGTGTCGCCTTGGCACCTGCCTCCATTCTGACGAGCCGGACCCGGCCATCGGGACCTGCGCCCTCGACCGCCAGCGTGATCTGCGAGATGGACTGGAGCGCGGTGATCTCCGCCTTGACTTCCACGGGGCCGGAACCCAGCCGGGTGACCCGCAGCAGTTTCAATTCGAGCTGGTGTCCCTGTCCGTCGCTCTTCTTGCTCAGGTGATCCCGCGCCAGGTCCTCCCAGGCGCCGTTCAGTGCGTCGGAGAGCGAGGACGACACCTCCCTCAGCCTGCGCGAGATGAGGTTCCGCGACAACAGCGCCTGCAGTCGGAGGTCGGCCTCGACGCGCCTCGTCTTCTCGGCCGAGTCACGCATCGCGCTGCCGGTCAGAACGGACAGGGCGTCCTCGTGTTCCAGCTGGGTGGCGACCCCCGCCCACAAGGTGCGCAGCAGCTCCAAGGACTCCGTGTCCCGCGGGCCGGCCTCCTCCTTCAGCTTCAGCGCGGCCGAGGCCAGCCCCTCCGAAAGCACCGGTACCTGCCGGGTGGCCGCTCGGGATACGAGTTCCTCGGTCTCGGGCGGCAACGACTGGGGCTCCTCCTCCGAGGACAGGGTGTCGGCGTGGTCCTTCGCCTCGCCCACCTCGCCGCCGAGCTGGAGCAGGGTGACCGCGGCGTACCGGTAGCCCTCGGCGAACCTGACCTCGTCGCAGAAGGACCTCAGCTCGCCGAGGACTCTCATCCGCTCTTCCAGGCCGGTCGCCTGCTCCGCGAGCCCGCGCCATTCCGTGAACGCGTCCTGCACCAGCCCATGGCGTCCGAGCAACTCCGCGCAGTACTGGTGGGCTTCACGCGTCACGGCGTCGTCGCGGCCGCCCTTGATCCTGTTCTTCAGATGGTCCCCGACGAAACGCAGCAGCCGCTCCGGATCCCTCGCCAGGCTCTCCGCCACGCGCTCCAGGTGGGCCCGGCCGAGAGGCGGGAGGGTCGCATCGTTGAGGGCCTCGGGGACGTCCTGCTCGATGGCCCAGGTGACCAGGTCGTCCAGGCCGACCCGGGGACGGCGCAGCTCTTGGAGCGCCTGCAGGTAGAGCCCCCGATCCCGCTTCCGATCGCGGTGGGCCAGCACGACGGCGAGGGACAGGGGCAGGTCCGAGGTGCCGGGAGGCCGGAGCCGTGCGAACTCCAGCAGCAGCTTCGCCGCGACGAGCGGACGGTGGCCCAGATGCGCGATCAGGCCGGCATGGGCGAGGGCCTCGTCCATGGAACCGTCACGAACGGTCCGGAAGAGCGCCAGCAGTTCGCGGGCCTGCGCGTACTTGTTGCGGGCCGCGGCGATCTGGACCTGCAGGCGGACACCGTCCGGGAGATGGCCCAGCACCCCGGCCACCACATCGGCCTCGTCGTACTTCTCGCGCTTGAGCAGGCACACCACCGTGGCCCTCGCCAGCACAACGTTCCTGGGCTCCTTCCCGAGGAGCAACTCGCCGAACAGCGTTGCCGCCTGCTCCCAGTCCTCCGCCGCGGCGGCCTCCAGCGCGGGCCGCGCCTCGCCCCGAAGTCGGCCGGACAGCCCTTGGGCCAGATGTCCCCAATCGACCTCCGGCTGGAACCAGGTCAATGCCTTGCTCTGGAGGGCGTTCACCTCGGCCCCGTACTCGTGCACCAGAAGCTGGACCGCTTCGGCCTCCGACACCTGCGGATCCTTGACCTTGCCCAGGATCTTCCGGTTGTCGGGGGGTGGTGTCTGCCGCCGGTCGACGGCACTCTCGCGCAGGACGGCCGCCTCGACGGAGGTGGCGTTGCGGCGGAGGGCGAGGTCGGCGTACCTGATCAGGGCCGCCGCGTCGTTCTGCCGTTGTGCCAGCTTGGCCAGACTGAGGTGCAGTTCGTACTTGGAGTGCGGCTGGTGATGGCGCTCGAGGAGCTCGCGCAGTTGCCGGTCCCGGTCCAGCTCGCGGGAGATCCGGACCGCCGGGGCGAGCAGCGCGGTCGCGTTGTCCGGGCGGGTGTGGCCGATCCACGCCACGAGAAGGTCCCAGGCCTCCTGCTGGTGCCCGGCGGTCTCCAGGACCGTCGCCATCTCGGCGGCCGCGGTCGGACTCGGGTTGGCCAGGACCGAGAACAGGTTTCGCATCGTGGCCACATAGCGGGTGACGTTGCCCTGAGGCCCGGCCTGCATCGCCCTGCGAACCGCGGTGCCGGCGATGTAGAACTTGTGGTTGTCCGGCGCACTGCGGAATTCGGCGATCCTGCGGGCTGCCAGCCCCTCGGGGGTGTCGCCGGCCGTGCGGGATTCCGTGAGGGGAAGGGCGTCGGGGCCTGGCGGGACGCTCCAGCCCCGGACCAGCGCGGGCTTGGCCCCGGAGGGGGTGGGCACGTGCCTGCCCAGGGACGAGAACAGTGCGGTGAGCACCCGCAGCTGTGTCTCCGTGTACTGCCGGGGTGACACGTGCGCGTAGTACGTGAAGGCGGTGGCCGCCTCCTCCAGGTGTCCGGACGCCGCGTACACGCAGCCGAGGTTCCAGGCCGAGGCGGCGCCCAGCCAGTACACGGTGGACACGCTGGCGTAGAGCGTGATGGCCTCTTCGGCACGGCCGGCGCGCACCAGGGTTCCCAGGGCGTTGCCGAGCGCCAGGGACTGGCCCTTGCGAACGGCTCGCACCCAGGCGTCCGCCACGACCGAGGGATCGGTGTCCGGCGGCAGACGCTGGGCCTCCAGGATGAAGGCGTTGCCCGCCTGCGGTCCGGCGATCTCCTGCAGGTGGACATCCGGCACGAACGCCGGATCCGGGTTCCGCTTCGTGCTGGTGACGCCCGAAGGCGGCGAGGGCGGATCGAACGCCTCGGCCGGCAGGCCACCCCTGCGGACCGCCTCGTCCCGCAGGAACACCACACGCGGGAGACGTTCGGGCGGCGTCCACTCCACGGCGTCCTGGAGCACCCGCACCGCCGACCGGTGGTCGCCGATGTTGATCAGCCACAGAGCGAGGTCGCGGTTGAGGAACGAGTCGCGGTGCCGGTTGACCAGGTCGATCAGCTTTTCGAGGGTTTCCCGGTCCGGCACGGGAACGCGCTTGAGCCGGAGCTGCGAGGTCAGCACGCCCAGCGCGGCGGGCTCACGCAGTGAGGCCAACTCGGCCGACGCCAGAACGGCCTGGAGTCCCGCTGTGTCCAGCTGGGCGGAGAGGTAGCTCCGCCAGGTCCCGGGATCGTCGCTGCCGGACAGCGGCCGAGCCTGTCCCACGGGGACGAACGCGGTGGTCTGCGCTTGTCCCGGTTCGGGCGACGCCCTGCGCAGTCTCGCGACGAGCGGTGCCGTCCAGCCGGCCGTGGCGCCCATCTCCTGGGCCCGGTCCAACCGCTGCCCCGCGAGGACGAGATCGCCCGCGTCCAGTGCGTTGCGGGCGAGTTCGAGGTGATGGCGCCAGGTCACGGCCCCGACCGCCTCGATGCGATCGACGGTCCTGCGGGCCGCGTCGAGGTCGTTCTGCTCCCGGTGGATGCGGAGCAGCAGGAATGCCCCGGGCGATCGCGGATTCGCCGACAGCAGCCGGTCCAGACTGGCCGCCGCCTCCGCCACCCGGCCGGACGCGTGGAGGCGCTTGGCCTCTTCCTCCGGATGGGGGGTCGCCGACGCCTGAGCCGGTACGAGGACAACGGCCGGCGGGGGTGCCTGACGGGCCCCGTGGAGGTACTCGAACTCCTCCATTCCCCGGCGTTGGAGCGGCTCCATACGGCCGGACAGGACCGCCTTGAAGACGACCAGGGACTCGAGGGCCGGCCCCGCACGGCCGACCTGGGCGTAGGCGACCGCGACGTTCCAGGCCGTGGTGGCGTTGACGTACTGGTGCGGCCCGAACCGGCGGTAGAGGCGCAACGCGTCCGCCGGCCTGCCCGCGCTTACGGCCCACCCGACGGCGAAGCCGAGAGCGGAGGTGTTGCCCGCTTCGAGCGCCCGGGCGTACAGCCGCGCCTCTTCCACGGGCGGGCGCGGCCCGGTCTCCGGGAGCGCGGTCTCGGCGGGATCGCCGACCCGCTGGAACGGCTGTATCCGCGGCTTCAACAGGTTTGCGCCCCCGACCGGTTCGGTGGCGACCAGGCCTTCGGGTGGCACGGGGGGATGGCCGAGCCGGAACACGTGCTCGGCGCGCTCGGCCTCACCGAGGACGGTCAGGGCGTCGAGCTGCAGTTGCCACAGGACCGGGCGCAGCACAGGACGGGCCCGCTCCAGTGCCAGTTCCGTCAGCGCGACGGCCAGGTCGGGTGCGATGTGCAGCAGGCTGCGGGCCGTGCTGACCACGTCGTCCAGCAGCCCGGTCCGTCCGAGCCGCCGGACGTCCTCCTCCAGCCGTCGCCGGTCGGGAGCGTCGTGGTCCGGCGCCCGGAGGGCGGCCATGATCCTGTCCGGCAGGCCCTCGTCGTGGGCGTCCTCCAGGCCCGGGGGCGGGGCGGCGGCCGTACCGAGCGGCACGACCGCAACGTCCGCTCCCTGATGCGATGCCGGCATCAGTACGGCCGCGTCCTCGCGCGGCCCGTGCTCCACGGTCCGCGGAGCGGAGGGGAGGGCCCGCTCGGCCTCGCCGACGTAGGACGCGGCGGCCTTCAGGTCGCCACGGTCCAGGTGGAGCTCGACGGTGCTCAGGTGGAGCCGCACCGTCTCCTTGGCCTCCGCGTCCTCGACGCGGGCCACGGCCTCCTGGACGGCCGCGGCCCGCACTTCCACCGCCGTACGGTTCGTGTACTCCTCCAGCATGTCGAGCCCCTCGCGGGCCTCGGGCAGGTCCCCGCGCTCCAGGGCCTGGAGGATCAGGCTGCGCAGGTCTTCTCCCTGACCGTCCGGGTCCTGTACCAGCGCCTTGAACAGCGTCTCCGCCCGCGCGCGGATCTTGTCGATCGGCTCCAGGGCCGGCCGGGTCGTGTCGGCGGGCACGCCCGCGCCCTGCGCGCAGAGGGCGATCACATGCCGGTGCTCCGGAGCCGCGAGCGACAGCGCCTCGGTGGCGGTGTCGGTCACCCAGCCGCTGTCACCGTCGGTGCGGGGGGCCTCCATGTCCGGCGAGGCGAGGAGGAGCGCCTCGACGACCGGTACGAGGTCCGGGGCGAGACCGTCGAGCGGCACCGTGGGCCCGTTCGGCCCGTCCCAGGAGTACTCGTTCGCGACCTCCAGCAGCTCCCGCACCAGCGCGCAGACCTCTGTCATGGCCTTCACCAGGAGCGGCCAGCGCTTGCCGTTGGGCGGGACGGGCGTGAGGTTCCCCTGACGATCGGTGTTCGCGCGCGCCATGAGCACCTCCACCGGGTGCTCGAGTAGACCGTGGTCGTCGATCACGCCCCGGCTCACGTCGTGCAGGACCGCCTCCAGGGGCTTCACGAAAAGGGGGCGCGTGAAGGTGTGGTCGACGGCTGCGAGCCGGTTCGCCTCGACGCGCAGATGCTCGGCCCTGTTGCGCAGGACGAGTGATCCGGTGATGCGGCGCATGACCGCGTTGTCGCGCTCCAGCGCCTCCTGCAGGGGCCGGCGCAGCGGCTCGGGCAGCGCGCGCCCCGCGTAGAAGTAGCGCAGGCTCGTGCGTCCGGTCCACGCGATCGCCGCCCAGTCGAGCAGCTCGGCGAGGGCGTGCTCTCCCACCGCTGCCGCACTCTGGCCCAGCCGGGGCAGCAACAGTGCGTGCGGAGGGGGGCTCGCCAGCCGGCCGGCGGCCGGGACGAGCACCGACGACAGCATGGTGACCCGACGGTGCAGGAGCACCGCGAACGGCGCCACGCCCTTGAGGACCGCGGGCGAGTAGACGCCCTCCGCGTTGCGGCCCCGGCCGGACAGGAACAGTTCGAGGTCCCTGGCGGCCACGGACGTCTCGTTGGGAACCATCACTGACCAGCGACCCCCGTGGTGCGCGTGCCTATCGAGCGATGAAGGGGTTGCAATCTACCCGGCCCGGAGCGCAGCAGGACTATTCTTCCGGCAACTCCACCTGAATGTGAGTGAGTTGTGTGGATCGAGCCATGTGATGGCTGATCTCTTGCGGCAGCCGCCGGATACGTGTGACGCCAGTGGACGTGTGCGGCATCGACGTCGACAATGAGCCAGGTCGTGGCCGTCAGCGGCCATCGAGGCCGCGCCGGCGCAACGCACCTCCGAACCTCGCCACAAGGACGCACAGCATGAAGATCTTCATCAGCTGGTCTGGAGAAACGGCGCTGAAGTGCGCCGAAGTGCTCGAGAGGGGACTTCGTCAACTCCACCCCGAGATGAAGCCCTTCGTCTCGTCTCTGGGCATCGTCAAGGGTCAAAGGTCGATGGACAGCATCGCGGCCGAACTTCGGGACGCCGATGTCGGAATCATGTGTCTCACGCGCGAGAACCAGCGGAAGCAGTGGATCAACTACGAGGCGGGCGCCCTGTCCAGGCGGACGGACGACGACAAGGCCTACGTCCACCCCTTCCTCATCGACATGCCACCGGAGGAGATCTCCGGCCCTCTCAAGCAGTTCCAGGCGACCGACTCCTCCATCCGGAGGGAGGTCTTCTCCATGATCCAGTCCCTCCATGACGAATGCGTCAACCCGTACGGCCCCGAGCAGTTGAGAAGGCAATTCGGGTACTTCTGGGACCGGGTGGAGAAGGATCTGCGGGACATCAAGCAGGGGATACCGGCGCCGGAGACACCCGTACGAGCGACGCCCGAGGACCTCCTCGGTGAACTGGCCGATCTCGTGCGCGACCAGAGCCGGAGGATCGGTGCGCTGGAGGAGAAGCTGAGCGCCCTCGGTGCCCCACCCGTCCCCAGGCCGACCGCTGGAGACGCTCCTGCGCAGGCATCCGCCGAGGAGGGCCGGACGACGGACCATACGGCCGACGGAATCCGCGAGATCGTCGGCCGCACCCATGTGGTGCAGGAGGACGCCCACGAGGGTGGAATCGCCGTGATCTGCGACGGCGAGGGATACCGGCGGGCCAACGAGAAGGCCGAGAAACTGCGGCGGCTCGCGAGCTGGAGCAAGATCCCCATCACGATTTCCCACGACGAGGAATCCGTGACGTTCGCTCCGCAGTAGCCGCTTCGGCACCGACCGGTCCCCGCTCCCGCTCCCCCTTCCGCCCGAGTCCGAGGAGTTCACCTGTCCACGCTGATCGCCACGATGATCACGGCCTTGACCGGCATTCTGATCGCCGTGCTCGCCTACGTCCTGAACCAGCGCGGAGAGATACGACGCTCCAAGCGCCAGGCTCACCTCGACCGCATCAACTCCCAGCTCAGGGATCTGTATGGACCCCTCTTGGTCCTCGTCGAGGCAAATGAACGGACATGGGACGCCTTCCGCGAACGGCACCTGGCATCGCGCGAGGAACGTGAACAGGCTGCCGGTCTCACCGAGGAACAGAGCCGGCTCTGGCGCCGGTGGGTCCTCACGGTGCTGGTTCCGACGGCGCGACAGATGCGCGACGTCGTCCTGGCCCACGGCGACCTGTTCATCGAGGACGAGATTCCCCAGCTGGTTCTCGACTTCTGCGCCCACGTCTCGTCCTACGAGGTCGCGATCGTCGAGTGGGAGGCCGGGGAGCCCGGCGACGTTCTGGTCCGGCATCCGGGGAAGGGGCTCGCCCGGTACATCCGCGACGCGTACCGCAGCCTCAAGACGGCCCAGGCCGAGGTCCTCAGAGCCCAGGCATAGGCGGTCCACCAGGCCGTTGACCGGTACGTACACCGAAGCCCGGCCGGAGCACCAGCCGCCGGGGCCGCGAGCCCAGCGCGAGGTGCCCGCCCCGGTCACGAGTGGCCGGGTACCTCACCGCGCGGACTGCGCCCGCCGCACGCGCCAGGCACCCGGCCGTCCCGTGCCTCGGCGGCCCGTGGCGGGCCGGACGCCCGCATCGGCCCGGGAGGGGTCAGCCCCTCGCGTGCGCGTGCTGCTGGAGCGTGGCCGCCAGGAGATGGGAGTCGAGCAGGGAGACGTCTGCCGTCCTGTCCGCCCGTGCGTAGCCGGCCAGCATGCGCTTGGTCAGGACGAGCGCTTCGGGCGAGCGTCGGACGAGGGGCCTGGTCCAGGAGTCGACCACCTTGTCCAGCTGGTCGAGTGGGGCGGTCCGGTGGAGCAGACCGATGCGGTGGGCGGTGTCGGCGTCGAAGAGGTCGCAGGTGAGCATGAGCTCGCGAATCCTGGAGGCGCCGACCTCGGAGACCAGGCGCCCCATCGCCCCGCCCCACGCCGGCGGCAGCCCTATGCCGACCTCAGGCATGCGGAAGCGGCTGGTGTCGGCACCGGCACGCAGATCGCAGAAGGAGGCGAGGGCGAGACCCGCGCCGACGACCCGCCCGTGCAGCCGGGCGATGGTGACCGCGTGGGTGTTCTCCAGGGCCTGGCACAGGCGGTGCGCCTTGTCGGCGATGCGCCGCAGGGCCACGCCGGACGGATCGGCCGCCAACGCCTCCTGGTACTCGCCCCGGTCGGCGCCCAGGCAGAAGTCCGTACCCAGTGACGACAGCGTCAGGATCCGGACGTCGGGTCTCTCGTGGAGGTCGTCGAGCAGGCTGATGAGGTCGTCGAGGACTGCCGCGTCCAACGTGTCCTCCTGCCCCCAGGGGTTGAGGCCGACGTGCAGTACGGGGCCGTCCTGCTCGGTACGTATCGCCTTGGGGGCGGTCCGGGCGTGTGCGGGGGTGGGGGCGGTGGTCGATTCGGTCATGCGATGGCCACGTCCAGGTTCAGCAGGCGCCGGAACGCCACACGGGGCGCCATCGACGGGGGGCGTACGAGGGTGAGGCGGGGAAGGCGCCGGATCAGCTGGCGGAGGAGGGTCTGGGCTTCGAGGCGGGCGAGGGGCGCGCCGAGGCAGTAGTGGATGCCGCCGCTGAACGCGAGGTGGTCGGCGCTGCGTTCGGGGTCGAACCGGTCCGGGTCCTTGTGTCTGGCCGGGTCCCGGTGCGCCGCTCCGATCACGAGGTGGACCATCTCGTCGCGGCGGATCTCGAAGCCTCCCAGTACGGAATCCTGCGAGGCGACCCTGCTGATCACGTGGGTGGGCGGGTCGTAGCGGAGCGTTTCCTCCACGAACCCGGCTACGAGGCCCGGGTTGTCGGCGATCATGTCCCAGCGTTCCGGGCTCTCGACGAGCCGGAGCGTCATCGTCGACAGGAGGGTCGCGGTGGTTTCCAGGGCGGCCAGCAGGACGAACAGCACGAGGAAGTAGACGGCCTCGTCGGCCTTGTCCTGGTCGGGCTCGATCGCGTCCCACGTCCGGATCCACCGGGTGACGGGGTCATCGCCGGGGTGGGAGCGCCGATCACGCACCAGCTCCATGAAATAGGTGCGCAGTTCGGCGGTGGCCGCGTCGGACAAGGCCAGTTGGCTGGCCGACGGCAGCAGCTCCTGGGTGAAGACCTGATCGTGCGTCAACTTCCGGAGCCTCGGCCAGTCGGCCTGCGGCAACCCGAGCCAGTCACCTATGGTGGCCACCGGCAGCTCCTCGCAGACGAGCTCCGAGAAGTCCGCCTCGCCGGTGCGTATTCGCTCCGTGAAGGCGTCGAGGAGCCGATCCGCCGACCGGTTCACCTTGCGGCCGATGCGCTCCACGGTGGATCGGTCGAACGTGCCCGCCGCCCGTCGCACCTTGGTGTGGTCCGGGGGGTTGAGCGCGGCGAGCGTGTTGCTCATCTCGCGTGAGGAGGGGGCGTTCCAGCGCGTCCCGGGCCCCTGGCGCTCCCGCCATTCCCTGTCGGGCTCCAGCCATTGACGGCTGCGCAGAACCTGGTCGCAGGCGGCGAAGCCCGTCACGGCGAAGCCGCCCCAGGGGGCGGGTACGACCTCGCCCCGCGAGAGGAGTTCGGCGTAGATCGGAAAGGGGTCGGCCTGCCCTCTGCCCGTCCGCAGACGGGAGAAGAGGGAGGCGGACGCCCGGCGGTCGTACGACGGAGTTGTGGCAACCCCCATGATGGCGGCTCCTTTCTGAGAACCAGCCGCCATGCCTACCCACATGATCGTTAGAGCATCCACTACCACTGAGTACTCAGGGGGTTACTAGAATCACACTTGACTCACTCGCCCCTGGTCCATGCCAGGAAGCGGCTGAACAGGCCGCCCTTGGGCTGCGGCGCGCCACCGGCGTTCGTACGCGAGGGTCCGGCGCCGGAGGACGAGGAGGCGGTTGTCTGCTGCTGGGGCGTCTGGCCCGCCTTCGCTCCGGCCGACCCGGCCGCCTGGGGAACGGCCCGCGGGGTGAAGCGGATCGGGAGGGTGACCAGCGACCGGCTCCACGGGCTCGGCGCCCAGGTGAGCGCCTTGAACGGGACACGGAGCTCGACGTCGAGGAGCTGGTTGAGCAGTGCCTCGACGGCCGTCACGGCGATCATGAAAGCCGGGTCCTTGGCGGGGCAGGCGTGCGGGCCCGCCCCGAACGCCAAGTGCGCCTTGGCGCTGAGCTGTTCGCGGTGTTCGGTCAGCTTCGGGTCGGTGTTGGCGGCGGCGAAGGAGATGAGCACCGGGTCGTTGGACCGGATCAGCCTGCCGCCGAGCTCGACGTCGTGAGTCGGGTAGTGGGCCGCGTAGTTGGCGATCGGCGCGTAGTTCCAGAGCGTCTGGGAGACCGCGTCCTCGACCGGGAGGCCCTCCTGCCAGTCCTCTCCGAGGTACAGGGCGCTACTGGTGCCGATGGCCGCGGCCAGCGGCGCGGTGCCACCGGAGAGCAGGGTGACCAGCTGGTGCAGCACCTCCTCGTCGCTCAGCTGGGCCGGGTGCTCCATCAGACGCGTCGTCAGGTCGGCCGTCGGGCGCCGCCGCTTGAGGGCGATCAGCTCGGTGAGCGCCCCGCCGAGCACCTCGTCGGCCCCGGGCGTTCCCTCGAAGATGCCGCTGATCCCGGCGATCACGCGGTCGCCGATGTCGGGCGGGCAGCCGAACAGGTCGCTGAAGACCAGCAGGGGCAGCGGCTGGGCGTACTCGGCCATCAGTTCCGCCTGGCCGCGGATGTCGGTACTGAACTGGCTGATCAAGTAGTTGGCGGACTGCTGGGTCTGCCTGATGAGCTGGTGCTCGTTGACCGTGGCGAGACTGTCGGTAACGGCCCGGCGCAGTCGGGCATGTGCCGCACCGTCACTGAACAGCGCGTTGGGGCGGTAACCCATCATGGGCAGTGCCGGGCTGTCGGCCGGGACGCGCCCTTCGTTGAGGGCGTTCCAGCGGCGGGAGTCGCGCACGAAGGAGGCGGGGTTCTGCAGGACGTACAGAGCGGCGTCGTAGCTCGTGACGAGCTCGGCCTGGACGTCGGGGGCGATGTCCACGGGCGCGCTGAGGCCGTACGAACGCAGCTGCGCGTAGTGGCTGTCGGGGTCGGCTCCGAACGAGGGGCCGTACATCTGGACGTTCCCGTGCGCGGGGCAGCCGGGGGGTATCTCCTGCGGGTCAAGTGGCTGTTGCATTCCTGCGCTCCTAGCCGAGTTGGGACATGAGGTGTTTCACGAGGGTGATGAGGGCCTGCGCCGAGGAGTTCTCGTCCCGTACGTCGCACTCCACGACAGGGGTCTCGGCGGTGAGGTTCAGGGCCTCGCGCACCTCGTCGAGCGGGTAGTGCGTGGTGCCCTCGAAGTGGTTCACGGCGATGGCGTACGTCAGGCCGAAGCGTTCGACGAGGTCCAGGACGGGGAAGGACTCGTGCAGCCGCTCCGGGTCGACGAGCACCAGCGCGCCCAGAGCGCCACGGGAGAGCTCCTCCCACATCTCCTTGAAGCGCTCCTGGCCGGGCGTTCCGAAGAGGTAGAGCACCAGGGTGTCGCTGAGGGTGAGCCGGCCGAAGTCCATGGCGACGGTGGTGGTCTTCTTGTCGGGTGTGCCCGACAGGTCATCGAAGCCCACGCTGGCTTCGGTGATCTCTTCCTCGGTCCGTAGGGGCTCGATCTCGGAGAGACTGCCGATGCAGGTGGTCTTGCCGACCCCGAAGTGCCCCACTATGAGGATCTTCACCGCGTGGGAGACATCTGGATCCAGGTACACGAGTTACGCTCCGAATCGATTCTTCAGGCCCTCGAGCACGGCGCTGACCAGTTCTCTGTCGACACGTTCGGCGCGCGGTATCGGTGTCCTCGCGAGGATGAGACTGTCCTCCTCCAACTGCGCCAGCAGGATGCGGACGATGCCCAGCGGCAGGTGCGTGTGCCCTGCCACCTCGGCCACGGACAGGAAGCCGTTCGCGACCAGGTCCATGACCTGCCCCGCCTCCGGGGACAGCGTGCGCGCCGCGGCCTGTCCGTTCTCCGCCGTCGCCGTCACGAGCGTCGTGTGCTCGTACTCGTGGTCCGGGGGCAGCGCTCGTCCGTTCGTGATCACGAAGAGGGGGACTAACGGAGACGTCAGTTCCAGCTCTTCATCCTGTTCGAGCCCATCAGACATGGCCTGTTCCCTTCCCCGGTGTCGCCGCCGCGGTCAGTCTGGGAACCACCTCGTGCAGACGCGTGGTGAACTGTTCTATGTCGCAGTCGTGCTCGGCGGCGGCGGCCAGGAAGGCGTCGGGGCCGGCCGCCATCAGGAAGATCCAGCCGTGCTGGAACTCGATGACCGTCTGACGCCATTCCGCTTCCTCGACGACCCCCGCGAACTGGGAGGTGACCCGGCTGTAGGCGTGGATGCCCGTCATGGCCGCGGAGATCGTATCCGCGAGGTCGCGGCTCATCCCGTTGGTCGCCCCGCGGGGAAGGCCGTCCGATCCCAGCAGCATGGCGTGGCGGGCCCCCTTGACCTCGGACATCACCCGGTCGAGCTCGCCGAGGACGAATCCCGTGTCACCGGAGCTCTGCTGCCGGGGCGCGCTCCCCCGCGGACCTCCGGCGTCCTCGGTGCCGACCCGCGGCGGCGAGGTGAGGTTGTTGCCCAGCCGGGCGACGAGGCGGTGCATGCGGAAGGAGATCTGCTGCATGTCCACGTCGGGCGCGGCCGCGGCGGCGAGGTAGGAGCCCTGCCCCGCCCCGATCAGGAAGCTCCAGCCGTGCGAGAACTCGACGATGGTCTGGTTCCACTGCCGGTCCTCCTCCGGTCCGGCGAAGTGGGCCGTCGCCCGGCTGAGCGACTGCATCCCGGCCATGGCCGCGGAGATGGTGCGCACGTCCTTCTCGGCCAGGCCTTCCGTCGCGCCGCGAGGAAGGCCGTCCGCGGACAGCAGGACGGCGTGCCGTGCACGGGGCACGTTGTGCACGATGTCCTCGAGCATCCACGACAGGTCTGCGGTCATGCCTCTTCGGGCCCTTCGAACGAGGTGGCGTCAAGGTTGCGGCCGGAGAGCGTGCCGCGCTGGAATGCCCCCAGACTGCGCCCGGAAGCGCGGCCCGTCCCGCCCGGGGCCTGTGGCGCCGACGGGGCGGTGTCGGGATCGGGGACGCTCGCGATGGGCGCCTGGCGTTCGCCGCGCTTGGGCAGACCGTGCATCGTGCGCGACGTCGTGCTCTGGGGCCGGCTCTCGGCGGCGCGCCGGATATCGCTGACCGGGGCCTCCTGGGCGGGCGGTATCTCCTCCATGGTCCACAGCTCCTCGGGCAAGAGGACGACGGCCCTGACACCGCCGTACCGGGAGACTCCGGTGACGTCGACCTTGAAGCCGTGCTGACGCGCGATCAGGCCGATGACCGGGAAGCCGAACTTCGGCTGGGTCCCGAGCTGGGACAGGCGGGGGGCGATGTCTCCGGAGAGCAGGGCGGTCGCCCGCTGCCGCTCTTCGTCGTTCATGCTGACACCGGCGTCGTCGATGACGATGCAGAGGTTGTTCTGGACGCGCTGGAACGTCACTTCGATCGGCGCGTCGTGCTGCGAGAAGCTGGCGGCGTTGTCGAGCAGCTCCGCCACGGCGAGGGCGACGGGCGCGACCGCGGACGCCTTCAGGGCGAGACTGGTCTGCTGCATGATGGCGACCCGGTGGAAGTTGCGGATCTGGCCCTGGGCACTGCGCACCACGTCGTAGACGCTGGCGGGCCTGTTGCGACGGCCGAGCGGCGCACCGCACATGACGGCGATGCCCTGAGCCTTGCGCGCCATCTGGGCGTTGGCGTGGTTGACGTCCAACAGGTCGCTGAGGACGGCGTGTCCGCCGTACTTGCGCTGGATGCCGTCCAGAAGCGTCGTCTGCTCGGCGGCGAGGCTCTGCAGCAGGCTGGCGGCACCCTTGAGGACGGCCTTGGTGTTCTCCTCCGCCGCTTCCTTGGCTTCGCGGAGCGTGGCGTCCTGCTCGTTCCAGAACCTCTGCAGCTCGGCGCGCGACGCGTGCACGTGGCTGTCCGCCGTGAGCAGCTGGTGCCTCAGTTCGGCCTCGGTGTGCTCCTTCTTCGCCCCCAGCGCTCTGTTGCGGGCGACGAGTGCCACGACCGCGGCAACGGCTATCGCCGCGACCGCAACCAAGCACCACACAAGTGCGTCTCGATTCATGGAAACCTTTCCGGGCGCATGGCATGCGGACGGCTGCAGATACACCTCGCGAGGCCCCGCAACACAGCTGATCGGCACGGTTCACCTGCGGTTACGCGGAGAGCATGCGCATATCACAAATCAGCATCCGCGTCAAAATGGATCAAGATCACAGATGCCGGGATGCTATCACCGGATCTTCGCCCCCTCGGACGCCCTCCGTTGCGCCACATCCGCCCAACCCGGCGGTCACGGCGGCGGGTTGACATGGCCTTTCAAGCCGTCATCTGCCATGGCCCACCCCTCTCGCCACCCATTCGTTAAGCAGTTCTTCACGAGAGGAGCGGAAATCCCTCACAACATCGATCTGAGGCACCGTCAACCGAACTCTGGACGAACCGCGTCGGCAGTCCGCGGCGCCCGGTTCATTGGTGCCGGGGCCGGTACCGGAGGAGGTGTATCCGTACCGGATTTCGCGGTCTTCGAGCTCCTTGGCCGCCGGTGTACGGTCAGCGCGGTCCACGGGAGTCCGGCACCTCGAGCACGGCCTGGAACTGCCCGAGCGCCTCGTGGATGCGGCCCATCGCCAGGTAGGCGCGGCCCAGCCGCGAGCGAATGTCCATCTCCAGCCAGTTGTAGGCGGGTTCGGTGATCGGGGACAGCCGCTGGTGCTGGATCAAGGCCTGGTGATGGAGGGCCACGGCCGCGCCCGGATTCCCCACGCCCACCTCCGCCGTGCCCAGCCGGGTCAGGCTGCACGCGCAGAGGAAGACGTCCCCGGCCTCCTCGACCAGGTGGATTGCCCGGCGCAGCAGGCTCTTGGCCTCGGCGTACCGGCCGAGGCGGAGGTGGATCTCGGCGGCGAAGCTGAGGACCCTGCCGAGCATGCGCGATCTGCGGCTCCCGTCGGCGCGGGCCAGGGCCTCGGCGAAGGAGGCCAGCGCCTCCTCGTTCCGTCCCTTCAGCTGGTGGGCGAGGCCTTGGATGACGAATCCGATCGCGGCGATCCAGTCGTTGTGCGGCGCCCCGGGCACGGCCAGCGCCTCGGTGACCCGGGAGATCGCCTGGTCGGCCTCGCCCACGCTCACGTCGACGGACGCCAGCCCGATCAGGGCCCGGGTCTCTTCGACCGGGTCGAGGCCGCGCCGGCTGAGGTGGAGCGCTTCGGCGAACACGGTCCGCGACTGCGCGTACCGGCGTTGGTACACGCCGGTGTAGGCGAGGCAGTTCCGCAGGGCGAGGGCCATCCGCGGGTCGGTGGCCTGGTCCACGTGCGCGAGTGCGATGTCGAGAGCGGTCTGGGACTCGTGGTACCGGCCCTGCCGCGTGAAGTAGTCGACCAGCGCTTCGGCGATCCAGCACGCGTGGTCGACCTCGCCGAGGGCCACGGCGTGTCCGACGACGTCGACGAGCTCTCCACCGGCCGCGTCCAGCCAGATCTCCGCGTCCCTCCAGTTCGCGAACGGTGCTCCGGAGGGTTGGGGGCCGGTGGGGAAACCGGTGGGGAGGCCCCAGTCACTGGCGATCCTGGCGGCGTCCAGGTAGAGGCGCAGGGCGGCCGTGCGCGTGCCGGCGGCCTCGTCGGGCAGGGCTTCCGCGAGGCGCCGCGCGTGCACGCGGACCAGGTCGTGCAACCGGTAGCGGCCCGGACGCGGCTGTTGCAGGAGGTTCGCGTCGACCAGGCTCTCCAGGATCCGCTCGGTGTCGTGGGGCGGCCGACCGAGCATGGCCGCCGGCGCCAGCACATCGAACTCGACCGTCGGTGCCTGGCCCAGGGCGCGGAATCCGAGCTGCTGGCCGGGCGCGAGCTGGTCGTACGACAGCCGGAAGGCCGCCTCGACGCTGCGGTCCCCGATGCTCAGTTCGCCGAGTCGGCGTTCGTCGCCGGCCATGCGGCCCACCAGGTACTCCACCGTCCAGGTGTGGCGGTTCTGCAGCCGGGACCCGGCGATGCGCAGCGCCAGCGGCAGCCCGTCGCACAGCCCGACCAGCCGGCGCGTCGCCTCCGGCTCGCGGCTCGCGCGCTCCTCCCCGATGATGTGCGTGATCAGCCGCACCGCACCCACGCTCCTCAGCGGCTCCAGCGTGACCCGTCGGTCGGCGTCCAGTTCGGGCAGCCGTCGGCGGCCGGCCACCAGCACCCTGCTTCCCGCTCCCGCGGGCAGCAGCGGCCGCACCTGGTCGGCGTCCAGGACGTCGTCCAGCACGAGGAGCAGGCGTAGCGGGCTGGTCGCGGCGCGCCAAGCGGCGGTGAGCTCTTCGAGGTCGCTCGGCAACTCGCCTTTGGCTGCGCCCAGGGAGCGCAGCAGGCGCTGCAGTGCCTGCTCGGGGGTCTGCCGTCGCTGGGTGCTGTGCGCGCGCAGGTCCACGAACAGGCTGCCGTCCGGGTACCGGTCGCTGAGCTCACGGGCGGCGCGCACGACGAGCGCGGTCTTGCCGACACCGGGCGCACCGTCCACCGTCACCATCGACACGGATTCGGGCGCGTAGGCCTCGGTCAGCTGCGCGAGCTCGGCCTCCCGCCCGACGAGGTGGCCGGCGTCGCCCGGCAGTTCATTGACGGTGCGTCGGGTCCCGCGCCGGGCGCGATGGGCGGCGGAGCGCGCGGCGGCCGGACCGAGCAGGTGTTCGTCATCGCGGCGCAGCACCGCTTCGTGCAGCCGGCGGAGCTCTTCCCCCGGATCGACACCGAGCTCGTCACGCAGCCGTACGCGGATGCCCTGATAGGCGTTGAGCGCTTCCGCCTGGCGGTCGCAGCCGTACAGGGCCCGCATCCGCAGCGCCAGCAGCGACTCGTCGTACCGGTCGGACGGGGACAGGACCGTGAGGTCGTCCAGGGCGTCACCGAACCGGCCGAGCAGGACCAGGCACTCGAGTCTGTCCAGCCGGAGCCCTCGCCGGCGCTCCGACAGCCGCTCCCGCTCGGCCTGCGCGAACACCCCGGGCAGGCCGGCCAGGGGCTCGCCCCGGAACAGTGCGAGCGCCGAGGACAGCTGGTCGACGGCCCTGGCCAGCTCGCCGGACGCCTTCGTGCGCCGCGCCTCGACGCCCCGCTCGGTCAGGTCCGCCACATCGAGCCGGACCCCGTCCACGGCGAAGCGGTACCAGCCCTTTCCGCTGCGGATCACCGACTCCGTATGCCGGGTGCCCTCCGCGTCGAGCGCCCGGCGCAGCGGGTTGACGTGACTGGCCAGCACTTTGTGGCCGGATGCGGGTGGCTCCGCCCCCCACACTCCGTGCATCAGCTGCTCATGGCTCACCACGGCCCCCCGGTTGAGCAGCAACGCGGCCAGCACGGCCTGCCGTTTGACGGGCCCCAGATCCAGCGGTGCTCCGCCCCGGCACGCCCGTAACGGCCCGAGCACCGAGATCCGGAGCTGCCCGGGAGGTTCGCTGTCCATCGAGAAGCCCCGCTTTCGCACATCATCGGAATTTCATCTGCTCTGCAGCGTGTCCGGTCATGGTGGCAGAGATGCGACTGAGAACGGCTGAGAAGCCAGGGAGCGCAAGGGGCACGGTGTGATCGAGTTGACGAGCGTGATCAGGGACCTACGGGAGGAGCTGGGCCGGGCGCTCGCCGCGGCGGAGGGCGAGGCGCTGCGCTTCGAGCTGGGACCGATCGAGTTGGAGCTGTCGGTCGCGCTGGAGCGGTCCGGGCAGGCGGGGGCGAAAGTGCGGTTCTGGGTGGTGGAGTCCGGTGCGGAGGCTGCGGTGAGCGCCGTCTCGACCCAGCGCATCTCACTGGCGCTGCAGCCGGCCCTGGCGGGGACGGCCGCAGCGCCGTTCATCTCCGGCCGCGCCGAAGCACACGAGCGGTGAGCACCGTTGTGGGCGGGGCGAAGGAGCCGGACGGGCTCGACCGGTGGCGGGCGGTGCAGGTCATCACCACCTGCGGCGCGGGCGCCGGAGGGCGCGGGTCGGGTTACCAGGTGGCCGGGAACGTGGTGCTCACGGCCGCGCACGTGGTGTGCGGCGCGGCGACGGTGCAGGTGCGTTTTCTCACCGAGGACGGCGGCACGCGGGAGTTGCGGGGCGAGCCGTTCTGGGTGAACTCCGCCTCGGACGTCGCGCTGATCGCCCTCGCGGACGCAGCCGTCCGCGGCCCCGGCGCGGGCAGCCCGGCCGGTGCTGCGGTTCCGCCGGTTCGGTTCGCCCGTGTCGCGAAGCCGGTGGAGTGCGAAGCGCTGGGATTCCCGAGGTTCAGACTGCGTGCCGGGACCGCGTCGCCGGACGGCGGTGCGGCCGTGTCGTACCGGGATTCCCACCATGCGCGAGGTGAGACCACCCCGTTGTCGAACCAGCGTGAGGGCAGTTTGGAGATAACCCTGAAGTCGTCCCCGGAGCACGACTCCGAGCGGGGCCGTTCGCCCTGGGAGGGCATGTCGGGTGCCCCGGTGTGGAGCGGCGGGCACGTGATCGGCGTCATCACCAAGCACTACCGCTCCGACGGGCTCGGCACGCTCGCGGCGAGCCCGGTGGACCGCTGGTACCGACAGCTGAGTCCACAGGAGATCGGCGAACTCGGCTCGTTGATCGGGTTGCCGGCGCATCCCGGCAGGCTGGAGGAGCTTCCCCGTGCAACGCCACCCCCTGGTGCGCCGGAGCTGCGGGAGGCGGCCGGGCTGCTCGCCTCCAGGGTGGCCCGGCAATGGCGGAAGGAGGAGCGGCGTCGGCATGTGCACGACCCGTTCCCGCTCCCCGTGGGCTTCCGGAACGCCGACCCGCGCCTGCTCGATCACTGGGCCAAGATCTGCGACGCACCACCCGGGGCGGATCCGGCGCCGCTCGCACTGGCCGGCCGCATCGACCGGATCGTGGAGGTGTACCGGTCCGTCCCGTCCCGCCGGCTGGTGGTGCTCGGTGCGGCCGGGGCGGGCAAGACGATCCTGACCCTGCGCTTCGTCCTCGACTGGCTGGGCACCCGTACGCCGGACGAGCCCGTGCCGGTGATCTTCAGCCTGGGGTCGTGGGACCCGACCACCGTCTCCCTGCGCGACTGGATGTGCCACCAGCTGGTACGCGACCACGGCCTCGCCGTTCCCGCCGCACACGGGGGGAGTCTGGCCGGCGCGCTGGTCGACACCGGGTGGATCCTGCCCGTCATGGACGGGTTCGACGAGATCGCCTGCGGCCTGCGCCGTGCAGCGCTCAAGGAGATCGACCGCACCACCACCCCGCTGCTCCTCACCAGCCGGCCCGGGGAGTACGCCGAGGCCGTGGAGTCCCGCCCGTTCCCGAAGGCCGCCGTCATCGAGCTGGACGACCTGTCCTTGGACGACGTCGCCCTCTACCTGCCCCTCACCAGCCGCCCGGGTACGGACGGCGGTGTGCGCAGCACCGTGTGGGAACCCGTCCTGGACGAGCTGCGCAGGCAACAGCGCAGCCCGGGTGCGGAGAACGTGGCCAGGGTGCTCGTCACCCCGCTGATGGTCGCCATGGCCCGTGCCGTCTACAGCGATTCCCCCGGGTCCGACCCCGTACGGCTCCTGGACACCGCCACGTTCGCCTCCCCGGAGGCCCTGCAGAGGCATCTCCTGGCCGCGTTCACCCCGTCCGCCTACGAGCCCTCGCCAACCGACGGGGGCAGCGGCCGTCGCCGGCGGCAGGACTGGAACCCCGACCGGGCGCAGCAGTGGCTCGGCTACCTTGCCGCGCACCTGGACCGGCTCGGCAGGGCGGGTACGGGCATCCCGGCACGTGACCTCGCCTGGTGGCAGCTGGGCACCACGATGCGTCTTTCCTCGCGCATGCTCGTGATCGGTTTTCTGGCCGCACTGGCCCTCGGGGTGACGACCGCCGTCGGAAACGTTCCCGCCGACCTGGTCGCGACATCGTTCGGACTCAGGTTCGCGCTCGTGCGGGGGCTCGTGGTCGGGCTCCTGCACGCGCTCGTGAACGGACTGTTCTTCGGGCTCGTGTACGGATTCGTGTCGCAGGGCGTGGCAGAGCCGTCGCACGTGCGCATCCAGGTCTTCGGCAGGACCGGGCGCAGGCGTACGGGGGTCCTCCCCAGGTTCCGGCTGGGGCTCGCGTGCGGGGTCCTGGCCGCGCTCGTGCTCTTGTTCCTGGACAGGGTCGTGGTCGAGTCCCTGGGGCTCGGGGACGGCCTGGACGGCGGGCTCGTGGGCGGTCTCGTGTTCGTGCCCGGGCTCGGGCTCGGGGTCGGGTCGGTGTTCGGGCTCATGGCCTGGCTGGAAGTCCCCGTCGACATCACATCCGGTGTCAGCCCCTCGGAGCTGCTCAGCCAAGACCGCAGGAACGTGGTTTTCCATTTGCTGGTGTGGGCGCTCGTGTTCGGGACGGGAGCCGGATGCGCCAACGCATTCATGGCCGGGCCCGCGTGGGGACTCCTGGTGGGACTCGCATTCGGGACCGAAGCCGCCTTCGCGGGCGGACTCGCGTACGGACTCGCCTTCACCGCCTGGGGCCAGTGGGTGGCCTTCGCGCGCATCTGGCTGCCGCTCACGGGGCAGTTGCCCTGGCGGCTGATCGCCTTCCTCGACGACGCGTGCGAGCGGGACGTACTGCGCCAGGCCGGCGCGGTCTACCAGTTCCGGCACGCTCAACTCCAAGATCACCTGACCCGGGTCTTTCTGGC
>NZ_JBHWBP010000016.1:0-52112 GCF_042735575.1 Streptomyces sp. NPDC059564
GCCGCCCGGGTGGTCCCGTAACCGCCCGGCCAGGGCAACGGCGTGGCCGGGGACCCCCCGTGCGGCGGCGGAGCCTGGCGGCCCGATAGCCTTCGGCTCATGACCGCACCGCTTTTCCCGGGTAGGGCCCGCCGCAGCGTCGCGGCCCTCGGAGCCGTCTCCGCCGGCCTCCTCCTCCTGTCCGCCTGCGACAAGCCGACCCCGCTCGCGACGGTGACCGTCGGCAGCTCGTCGGTGTCCGCCGAGTCCGACTGCCGCGGCGACGGCAAGGACCTCTCCATCGACAAGGTCCAGGAGTGCCTCACCGGCCTCAAGGACGCCAAGACCATCGAGTACGCCCGCGGCGACACCCTGCGCCTGGGCGTGGAGCCCGAGGTCGTCGAGGACGGCAAGAAGTGGCAGGCGGTCCTCGACGGGCAGCCGATCACCGAGCCCTCCTCGAACACGTACCGCAGCTTCCAGGGCGCCGACGTCTTCGCGACCGGCGGCCAGGGCGAGGCGCCCGCCTCGAAGATGCTCGGCTTCGTGCAGGTCGGCGAGGACGGCAAGCCGCTCGCCGTCTGGTCCTTCAAGCTCAAGCTGAAGTAGGCCGGGCACCCCGTGCGCGCGCTCGTCGTGACCGCGGTGGCCGCGGAGGCCGACTCCGTGGCCGCCGGTCTGACCCCTCATCCGGATCCGGTCACGCCGGAGCCGCGCGCCCTGCCCGGGGGCTACCTCATCAGCCGCCGGGACCTGCCCGGTCTCGCCGTCGACGTCCTCGTCGGCGGCGTCGGCCCGGCGTCCGCCGCGGCCGCCACGGCCACCGCGCTCGCGCTGGCCGACTACTCCCTCGTCGTCTCCGCCGGCATCGGCGGCGGGTTCGCGCCCGCCGCCCCGCTCGGCTCGCTCGTGGTCGCGGACGCGATCGTCGCCGCCGACCTGGGCGCCGACACGCCGGACGGCTTCGTCGCGGTGGACGCGCTCGGCTTCGGCCGCAGCGTGCACCTGCCGCCCGCCGAGCTCGCCGCCCGCGCCGCCGAGGCCACCGGGGCACTGCTCGCGCCCGTCCTGACGGTGTCCACCGTCACCGGCACCGCCGCCCGCGCCGCCGAACTCGCCGCCCGGCACCCGCTGGCCGGGGCCGAGGCGATGGAGGGCTTCGGGGTGGCGGAGGCCGCCGCCGCGCACGGACTGCCCGTACTGGAGGTCCGCGCCGTGTCCAACGCCGTCGGGCCGCGTGACCGGGCCGCCTGGCGGATCGGGGACGCGCTCGGCGCGCTCACCGCGGGCTTCCGCGCCCTGGGACCCGTACTCGTCACGTGGGGAGAACGCCATGAGCACCGCTGAGCCGCTCCGGATCGCCTATTCGCCCTGCCCGAACGACACCTTCGTCTTCGACGCCTGGGCCCACGGCCGCGTCCCGGGCGCGCCCGCCCTCGACGTCACCTTCGCCGACATCGACGTCACCAACGGCATGGCCGAGCGCGGCGAGCTGGACGTGCTGAAGGTGTCCTACGCGGTCCTCCCGTGGGTGCTGGAGGAGTACGCGCTGCTCCCCTGCGGCGGCGCCCTGGGGCGCGGCTGCGGCCCGCTGGTGCTGACGCGCGAGCCGGGGCTGGACCTGACGGGGAAGACCGTCGCGGTGCCGAGCGAGCGCTCGACGGCGTACATGCTGTTCCGGCTGTGGGCGGCGGACGTGCTGCCGGCCGGGGTCGGCGAGGTGGTCGTGCTGCCGTTCCACGAGATCATGCCGGCGGTGCGCGACGGGCGGGTGGACGCCGGACTGGTCATCCACGAGGCCCGGTTCACCTATCAGGACTACGGGCTGCACTGCCTGGCCGACATGGGCGAGCACTGGGAGTCCACCACCGGCCTGCCGATCCCGCTCGGCGCGATCATCGCCAAGCGCTCGCTGGGCGCGGACACGCTGCGCGCGCTGGCCGACTCGGCGCGGGCGTCGGTGCGGATGGCCTGGGAGGACCCGGAGGCGTCGCGGCCGTACGTACGGGCCCACGCGCAGGAGCTGGACCCGGCGGTCGCCGACCAGCACATCGGGCTGTACGTGAACGAGTTCACCGCCGACCTCGGCGACGCCGGGTACGCGGCCGTCCGCGGGCTGCTGACCAGGGCCGCGGCAGAGGGGCTCGTTCCGGCCATCGGTCCCGAGGCGCTCCGCTTCCCGTAGCCGCACGGAGCCGCACGGAGCCGCACGCGCCGGTGCCCCGCGGCTCCGGGAAGCGGCGGGGCACCGGGGGATGCGACGGGGATCAGACGTCGAGCTGGTCGGCCACCGCGCGCAGCAGGCCGGCGATCTTCGTGCCGTGCACCTTGTCGGGGTACCGGCCGCGCTCCAGCATCGGCGTGATGTTCTCCAGCAGGGTCGTGAGGTCCTGCACGATCGAGGCGAGCTCGTCGGGCTTGCGGCGCTGGGCGGCCGCAACCGAGGGCGCCGGATCCAGGACCGTCACCGAAAGTGCCTGGTCACCGCGTTGCCCAGCGACGACGCCGAATTCGACGCGCTGTCCGGGCTTGAGGGCGTCGACCCCGTCGGGAAGCACCGACGAGTGGACGAAGACATCTCCGCCGTCGTCGCGGGAGAGAAAGCCGAAGCCCTTCTCGCTGTTGAACCACTTGACCTTGCCGGTAGGCACGTCCGTCCTCTGTCCTTGTACTCGTCGGGTCCGGTGGGCCGGTGTGAAACGGCTCCGGATAGCGGTGCGGCGGGTCCTTCGACCCGCCTCCTCCAGGCTAGTGGTCCAGAAACGGGTGACAAGACGTTCCCCGGTCCTTCCCGCGGCACGGCTTCGGCCAGGGAACTACCCTGGTGGGGTGACTGTTACTCCTCATCCCGACGAAGCGCGGCCCGGCGACGGGCTCGTCCGGGCGGGCGGCATCGTGTTCATCGCCGGCGCCGTGGCGACCCTCGTGACGATGGCCCCGCTGTTCCTCGGCACCGACCCGTTCCCGTCGTACGCGTGGGCCGTGTGCATGCTCATGGGCGTCGGCTTCGCCCTCGCGGCGGGCGGCGTGCTCCGTTCGGCCGCGGCGCAGCGCAAGGCGGCCCGGGCGTCCCAGGCCGCCTGACGGCGCGTACGGTGCTCAGACCTCGCGGGTGCGGACGTACTCCGCGAGCCACTGCGGCAGCGCGGTGAGGTCGGGCAGCACCACGTCGGCTCCGGCGGCGCGCAGGTCGGCCTCCGGACAGGGGCCGGTGGGGACCGCCACTGAGAGCGCTCCCGCGGTGCGGGCGCCGCGGACGTCGCCGACGTGGTCGCCGACGTAGACCTGGGCCCCGTACTCGCGCAGGGCGCCGGCCTTGGCCTCGGCCCACAGCCAGCCGATGACGGCGTCGGGCTCGATGCCGAGGTGCTCCAGGTGGTGCACGGCGTTGGGGGTGTTCTTGGCCGTGACGACGATCGCGCGGCCGCCGAGGGCCTGGACGGCCTTGATCGCCTCGCGGGCGCCGGGCATGGCCGGGGTCGGCTCGATGGCGTGGTCGACGTACATCTCCCGGTAGCGGTCCCGCATCTCCGGGATCTCGTCGGCCGTGAACCAGTAGGCGAGTTCCTCCTCCAGCGGCGGCCCGAGGCGGGTGATCGCCTCGTCGGCGTCGATGAACCTGCCGGTGGCGGCGGAGAGCGCCTGGTAGGCGGCCTTGATGCCGGGACGGGAGTCGATGAGGGTCATGTCGAGGTCGAATCCGACCGTCAGCTGCGCGGGGACGGTGGGTTCCAGGGGGGTGGAGGTCATGGTTCCCATTGTGCAGAGACCGGGCAAAGTCGAGGGAACGTCCACTTGGCCCCGCCTTGCCAGACGGTGAAATTTGGTGAAATGTCAGATGCCGCGCTTGGTGCTTCCTCCAGGCGCTCTCTAACGGTTCGTCGGTCGGCGGCGGGCGCGCCAGGTCACGTAGGCCGCCGTGACGACGGCCGCCGTGCGGGCCAGGGCGGGCCACATGGCCCGGAAGGCGGTGCCGAGCTCGTCGCGGGGCAGGGGCTCGCCCCAGTTGCCCCCGGCGCGGCCCCACACCCACAGCATCCCGGCCGCGAAGACGGCCACCGGCAGCCCCAGGAGGGCCCACTTCCGCTCGGTCGGGCCGAGGACGCGGGAGGCGTAGGCCAGCAGCCAGCCGGCCCCGGCCAGCACCCAGTACCCGGTGAGCACCCCCACCAGCAGCAGCGCCGCCGCCAGGAGGAGGAAGGGATGCGTGCGGATCCGCGGGCGGCCCGCCGCCGGGGCGGCCGCCTCCTCCGGCGCGGCGGCCTCCGCCTTGCGTTCGCGCCGCTCGCGCAGGAACCGTACGAGCCTTCGCGCGGAGGACGGACCGGCCGCATCGGGTTCCGGGGACGGCGGTTCGTCCTCCTCCGGCTTCTTGAAGAGGTCCGGGATCTCGATGCCGCCCGCGAAGCCCTCGACCTGCGGCCCGGCCCCCGTCCCGCCGCCCGGGGACAGGGCCCACCAGTCGGGGTCGACGCCGTCGCCCGGGCCGAGTTCGTCGAGCCCGGCGAGGTGCGGCGGCACGTTCTGCCGTTCCTCCGGTGCTGGCGGAGGTGACGGCTTGCGCCACCGTCCGCCGCCGCCACCGCGCTGCACCGGCACCGCCGGAGTCGCCACCGGCGCCGGCGGCGGCGCCGTCCTCGGGCCGGTCAGTTCGCCCAGGGTGTCGAGGACTTCCTCCGGCGTGCCGATCCGCTCCAGGATGCGCCGTACGGCCGCCGGGGTGTCCGGGTCGTACTTGGCGCGCCGACGGTCGATCTCGTCCCGCAGCCCGGACACCAGCCGCATCCGGTCACCCGACGACAGCTGCCGCCGCTGCGCCAAGTCCCCGACCCGGCTCAGATATTCGTAGACCAGATGGTCGCTCTCGATCCCCACGCCCCGGCTCCTCACGTCCCGCCTGACAGGAAGGTAGCGCGTGCGTCCGTGGAGCAGCCGTCGGCACAGCGGATACCGTGGACCGGATGGGGACCGGCCGACGACCGGCCGACGTGACCAGGAGGCGACCACCGTGCCAGAGGCAAGTACCGCCGCCGCCGCGGCGAACGCCCCGCGCTCCCTCGCCGAGGCGCTGCGCGCCCGCGACGACGTGGCGCTCGCCGCCCTGCTCCACGCCCGGCCGGACCTGCTGAACCCGGTGCCCGGCGACGTCACCCAGCTGGCCACCCGGGCCGGTACCCGCGCGTCGGTGGTGCGCGCCCTGGACCGGCTGGACCGGTTCGCGCTGCAGACCGCCGAGGCCCTCGCGGTGGCCCCGGACCCGTGCCCGTACCCGGTGCTGGAGTCGCTGCTGACCGGCGGCGAGGACGAGGCCGCCCGGGGCGCCCTCCCCCGGGCCCTGGGGACCCTGCGCGACCAGGCCCTGGTGTGGGGCGACGAGGAGCGGCTGCGCCTGGTCCGCACCGCCCGCGAGCTGCTGGCCCCGTCCCCGCAGCGGCCCTCGCCGACCGGGCTCGGGCCCACCATCGCGGAGGCCACCGCCGGGATGTCGCCGACCCGGGTCCAGGAGATCGTCGCGGCGGCCGGGCTGGCGGGCACGCACGACCCGGTGTCGGCGGTGACGGCCCTGACCGGGCTGTTCACCGACCCGGAGCGGATGTCGGCGCTGCTGGACGAGGCCCCGGCGGAGGCGCACCAGGTGCTGGAGCGGCTCGTGTGGGGGCCTCCGTACGGGGAGGTGACGCCGAACCCGACGCCTCCGGTGCGCTGGCTGCGCGACCGCGGGCTGCTGCTGCCCGTGACGGCGCGGACGGTGGTGCTGCCCCGCGAGGTGGCGCTGCACCTGCGCGGCGGGCTCGCGCACCGGCGGACGGCGCCGCTGGCCCCGGAGGTCGGCGCGCACCGCGAGCACCGTCCACAGCTTGTGGACGCGAACGCCGCCGGGCAGGCGCTGGCCGCGCTGGGCACCGTCGAGGAGCTGGTGAAGTCCTGGGAGCACGCCGGGCCCGCGGTACTGCGGGCCGGCGGGCTGTCCGTACGGGACCTCAAGCGGGCGGCGTCGACGCTGGACACCACCGAGGGGTCGGCTGCGTTCTGGGTGGAACTGGCGTACGCGGCCGGGCTGCTGGCCAGCGACGGGGAGGCCGACGAGCGGTACGCGCCCACCCCCGCCTTCGACGGCTGGTGCGAACTCCCGCCCGCCGAGCGGTGGTCGGCGCTGGCCTCGGCGTGGCTCCCGGCGACCCGTACGGCGGGGCTGGTCGGCGAGCAGGACGCCAAGGGCCGCACCCTGTCGGCGCTCGGCCCCGACCTGGACCGTTCCGCCGCGTCCGAGGTGCGCCACCGGGTCCTGAACCTCCTGGCCGACCTGCCCGAGGGCGCCTCCCCGGATCCGGACACGCTCCTGGACCGGCTCGCGTGGGAGCGGCCCGTGCGCGGTACGAGCGACCTGCGGGCCCGGCTCGCGCACTGGACCCTGACCGAGGCCGAGGTGCTGGGCGTCACCGGCCGGGGCGCGCTGAGCGCGTTCGGGCGGGCCCTGCTGGAGGGGTCCGACCCGGCGCCGCCGCTGGCGCCGCTGCTGCCGGAGCCGGTGGACCACGTCCTGCTGCAGGCCGACCTGACGGCGGTGGCGCCGGGGCCGCTCGGACGGCCCCTGGCCGGGGTGCTGGCCACGCTGGCGGATGTGGAGTCCAAGGGCGGGGCGACGGTGTACCGCTTCACGCCCGGCTCCGTACGCCGCGCCCTGGACGCCGGGCACACCGCCTCCGACCTGCACGCCTTCCTCGCCGAGCACAGCCGTACGCCGGTGCCGCAGCCGCTCGCGTACCTGATCGACGACGTGGCCCGGCGGCACGGGCACCTGCGGGTCGGCGCGGCCTCCTCGTACGTGCGCTGCGACGACGACGCCATGCTGGGCGAGATCCTGGCCGACAAGCGGTCGGCCGGGCTGGGGCTGCGCCGCCTCGCGCCGACCGTGCTCGCGGCGCAGGCCGAACCGGGGGCGCTGCTGGAGGGGTTGCGGTCGATGGGCTACGCCCCGGCCGCGGAGTCCCGTACCGGCGACGTGCTGGTGGCGCGGGCCGCCGCGCACCGCACCCCGGCACGGTCGGCGCCGGTGCCGGTCCCGGACGGCCCGCCGGTGCCGGACGCGACGCTGCTGGGCGCGGCGGTACGGGCGATCCGTGCGGGCGACCTGGCGGCGACGGCGGTCCGCAAGGAGCCGGCGGCGGCCTCCGGGGGCGTCCCGGCGCCGGGCGAACTGCCGCGCACGAGCCCGGCGGAGACGCTGGCGACGGTGCAGGCGGCTGCGCTGACCGGTTCGGCGGTGTGGATCGGGTACGTGAACGCCGACGGGGCGGCGAGCCAGCGGGTCATCGCCCCGGTCCGGGTGGAGGGCGGCTTCGTCACCGGCTACGACCACACGGCGGACGAGGTCCGCACGTACGCCCTGCACCGGATCACGGGGGTCGCGGAGCTGGCGGAGGACCAGGTCTGAGCCGGGGCCGGCGCCGGGCCCGGCGCCGCGAACGGCCCCGAAAACGGGTGGCCTGCTCCGGACCGGCGACACCGACGCCGCCCGAGCCCTGCTCCCCGCCGAAACCCCCTATCCGGCGGGCCCGCTCCCCCACTTGGGCGCGTAGGCCGCGCCGGCGCCGGAGGGCCGCACCCCGTTCTGCCGAATCCCCTGAACCGCCCGCCCCGTTCTTCTACCGTGGGACCCCCAGACGGAGGACGGACGGCACGGGGGGGCCGGCATGGCCGACTTCGGCGAGCAGAACGGCGTGACCCGCAACGGGATTTCGGGCGGGGTCTTCTACAGCGCCGTGGTCCAGGGCGGTCACGTCACGCTGAACCTGCCGGAGAAACTCGCCCCCGCCCTCACCGGCCTGCCGGCCGCGGCCGCCACCTTCACCGGCCGCGAAGCCGTGCTGCGCACGCTCACCGAGGCCCTGCGCCCCGACGGGACGGCGCCGGACGGACACCGGGTCCACGCCATCGCCGGACTCCCCGGGGTCGGCAAGACGGAGCTGGTCCTCCAGGCGGCGCACCACGCCCTGGGCCAGGACGGCTGGTTCGACGGCGGGGTGCTCTTCATCGACCTCTTCGGCTACGACCCCGAGCGCCGGCTCACCCCCGAACGCGCCCTGGGCGACCTGCTCCGCGCCCTGGGCATCCCCGACGAACACGTCCCCGCCGAACTCCAGGACCGCGCCCGGCTCTACCGCTCGGTGCTGGCGACGTACGCGGACCAGGGCCGCCCCGTTCTGCTCGTGCTCGACAACGCCCGCACCGCCGGCCAGGTGGCACCGCTGCTCCCCGCCGACCGGCGGGTGCCCGCCCTGGTGACCTCCCGGCACACCCTGGCCGGTCTGGAGGCCCGGCTGCACGACCTCTCGGTACTCGAAGAGGCCGAGGCCGTCCTGCTGCTGTCCGAAGTGCTGGGCAAGGCCGTCGGCCCCGACGAACGGCGGGTCGCCTCCGCACCCGGGGACGCCGCCGAACTCGCCGTGCTGTGCGGCTTCCTGCCGCTGGCCTTGCGGATCGCCGCCGCCCTGCTCGCCGACCTTCCGCAGCGCCCGCTCTCCTCCCTGGCCGGGGCCCTCAAGGACACCCGGCAACGGCTCGGGCGCCTCAGCCGGGAGGATCTCGCCGTCCGCGCGGCCTTCGCCCTCTCCTACGCCCACCTGGACGCGGAACAGGCCCGCCTCTTCCGGCTGCTGCCCCTCAACCCCGGCCCCGACGTCTCCACCGAGTCCGCCGCCCGGCTGTCGGACATCGACGCGTACCGGACCGAGGAACTGCTCCAGGACCTCGCCCGCTGCCACCTGATCGAGCCGGGAGCCGTCTACGGACGCTGGCGCATGCACGACCTGATCCGCCTGTACGCCGACGAGCGGGGCGGCGCACAGGACGGCCCCGAGGAACGCTCCGGGGCCGTGGCCCGGCTGCTGAACCACTACGTGGGCACCGCCTGGGACGCCGGCTCCCACTTCGCCGCCGGGATCTCCTCGGTGCAGCCCCGTGACGGCTTCGCCACCCAGGACGAGGCGCGCGCCTGGCTCGACGCGGAACGCCCCAACCTGGTCGCCGCCGCCTCCTCGGCCCTCGCCCTCGGGCGTCCCTCCGTACCGCAGGACCTGCTCATCCGCCTGTACGGGTACCTCTCGCTGGACCGGCACTTCGCGGACTGGATCACGCTGGGCACCGCGGCCCTCGCCTGTGCCCGGGCCACGGCCTCACCGGCTTCCGAGGCCCGCGCCCTGGGCATGCTGACCGATCCGCTCAGGGAGTTGCGGCGCTTCGAGGAGGCCCGTACCGCACTCGAACAGGTCGTCGCCCACCACCGCGCGGCCGGCGACCGGCCCAACGAGGGCGGGGCCCTCGTCGACCTCGGGCTGGTCATGTCCGAGCTGCGGATGTTCGACCGGGCGACCGACACCCTCAACCAGGCGATCGCCCTCCTGCGGGAAGCGGGCGACCGGCGGGGGGAGGGCGCCGCGCTCACCAACCTCGGCATGATCTGCCTGAACCTGCGCCGCTTCGACGAGGCCGTCGCGCTGTTCACCCGGGACATCGACATCTGCGTGGAACTGGGCGACCGGCACGGCGAGGCGCATACCCTCGGCAACCTCGGCGCCACCCTGCACAAGGCCGACCGCCCCGAAGAGGCCGTGGAGGCCCTCACGCGCGCCCGGGCCGCCTACCGGGAGACCGGCGACGCCCACGGCGAGGCGCAGGCCATGAACAACCTGGGCCTCGTGCTGCGCCGCGCGGGCCGCTTCGACGAGTCGGCCGAGGCGCACACCGGGGCCATCGAGACCTTCCGCCGGACGCAGGCCCCGCACAGCGAGGGCCTGGCGCTGAACAACCTGGGCATCACGCTGATCGCCGCCGAACGCTTCGCGGAAGCCGTCGGACCGCTCGAACGGGCCGTGGAGCGGTTCCGCGACACCGCCGACCTCCACGGCGAGGCCATGGCCCTCGTGAACCTGGCCACCGCGCTGCTGTTCCTGGCGCGTACGGACGAGGCGATCACCACCGCCTCCCATGCGGCGGACCGCTACGGGGCCACCGGTGACCGCCACGACGAAGCCCTCGCGCGGTGCGTCCTCGCCGAGGCCCTGGCGGCCGCCGGCCGCGGCGCGGAGGCCCTCCCTCTGCTGACGGCCGCGATCCCCGTCCTGCGCGAAACCAACGACGCGCACTACGCGGACGCCGCACAGGAAGCCCGCGATCTGCTGGCCCAACAGCTCCAGAGCTGACGCGACGGCGCCCCGATGCGGCAGACTGGAGGTTTGCCCGTCCGCGTCCGGACGGGCACCCCACGCCGGAAAGGGGCGTCTGTGAACGGGCCTCTCATCGTCCAGAGCGACAAAACCCTCCTGCTGGAGGTCGACCACGAGCTCGCCGGGGCCGCGCGGCGGGCCATCGCGCCCTTCGCCGAGCTGGAGCGGGCGCCCGAGCACATCCACACGTACCGGATCACCCCGCTCGGGCTGTGGAACGCGCGGGCGGCCGGGCACGACGCCGAGCAGGTCGTCGACGCGCTCGTCGAGTTCTCCCGGTACCCCGTCCCGCACGCGCTGCTCGTCGACGTCGCCGAGACGATGGCCCGCTACGGGCGGCTCACCCTTTCCAAGCACCCCGTCCACGGGCTGGTGCTGACCAGCACGGACCGGCCCGTGCTGGAGGAGATCCTGCGCTCCAAGCGGATCACCCCGCTGGTGGGGGCCCGGCTGGACCCCGACACCGTGGTCGTGCACCCGTCCGAGCGCGGGCAGATCAAGCAGACCCTGCTGAAGCTGGGCTGGCCGGCCGAGGACCTCGCCGGGTACGTCGACGGCGAGGCCCACGCGATCGACCTGGTCGAGGACGGCTGGGCGCTGCGCCCCTACCAGCAGCAGGCCGTCGAGGGCTTCTGGCACGGCGGTTCCGGGGTGGTCGTGCTGCCCTGTGGCGCCGGCAAGACGCTGGTCGGCGCGGGCGCGATGGCCAAGGCCAAGGCGACCACGCTGATCCTGGTGACGAACACCGTCTCGGCCCGCCAGTGGAAGCACGAGCTGATCAAGCGGACCTCGCTGACGGAGGAGGAGATCGGCGAGTACTCCGGCACCCGCAAGGAGATCCGGCCCGTCACGATCGCCACGTACCAGGTGCTGACGACCAAGCGGAAGGGCGTCTATCCGCACCTGGAGCTGTTCGACTCCCGGGACTGGGGGCTGATCCTCTACGACGAGGTGCACCTGCTGCCGGCGCCCGTCTTCAAGTTCACCGCCGACCTCCAGGCCCGCCGGCGGCTCGGCCTGACGGCGACTCTGGTCCGCGAGGACGGCCGCGAGTCCGACGTCTTCTCCCTCATCGGCCCGAAGCGGTTCGACGCGCCGTGGAAGGAGATCGAGGCGCAGGGCTACATCGCGCCCGCCGACTGCGTCGAGGTCCGCGTCAATCTCACCGACGCGGAGCGGCTGGCGTACGCGACGGCCGAGACCGAGGAGAAGTACCGCTTCTGCGCGACGAGCGCGACGAAGCGCAAGGTCACCGAGGCGCTGGTGCGCAAGCACCAGGGCGAGCAGACGCTGGTCATCGGCCAGTACATCGACCAGCTCGACGAGCTGGGCGAGCACCTGGACGCGCCCGTCATCAAGGGCGAGACCTCCAACGCGCAGCGCGAGAAGCTCTTCAACGCCTTCCGCGAGGGCGAGATCAGCGTGCTGGTCGTCTCGAAGGTCGCGAACTTCTCCATCGACCTGCCCGAGGCCACGGTCGCCATCCAGGTGTCCGGCACCTTCGGCTCCCGCCAGGAGGAGGCGCAGCGTCTGGGCCGCGTCCTGCGGCCGAAGGCGGACGGGCACGAGGCGCGGTTCTACTCGGTCGTCGCGCGCGACACGATCGACCAGGACTTCGCCGCGCACCGGCAGCGGTTCCTGGCCGAGCAGGGCTACGCCTACCGGATCATGGACGCCGACGAGCTGCTGGCGAGCGACTGATCTCCCGCCCCAGCGGCGGCCGGGGCGCGGGGATCGCACCCGCCGGACGCGACCCCGTACGCGGGCGTCCCGGACGGCGGGCCGCCGCCCCGGCCAGCACGGCCAGCAGCGGTACACACCACACCCACAGGTGCGGCCAGTCCAGCAGCAGGGCCCGCCCGGTCGCCGGCAGGTGGCGGGCCCAGAAGTCGGCGGAGGCCTGTGGGAGTACCAGCATGCCGAGCAGGGCGGTCCCGGCGAATCCGGCCAGGGCGGTCAGCCCGGCCCGGACGCGGCCGGTCAGCAGCAGGTACGGGACGAAGACCGCCGGGGTCAGGGTGATCCCGGCGGCGGTGCCGAGCGCGAAGCCCTTGCCGAGCGCGGCGCGCGCCCGGCCCAGGTCCCAGACGGCGAGGCAGGCGAGCGCCAGGTTGATCTGGCCCGGCAGCGGCCGCTGGAACAGGGGCTCCAGCCACAGCCCGGCGACCGTGGCGGCCAGCACGGGTCCCGGCCGGGCCCTCAGCCGGCCGAGGCGGCAGGAGAGCAGGACCAGCAGGGCGAGCAGGCAGCCGTTCCCGAGGACGAGGACGGCCTTGAGCACTCCGGCCGGCAGCCAGGAGGCCGGAGTGAACAGGATCGCGGCGAACGGCGGATAAGCGGCGGGCGGATGCCATTCCGCGCCCGAGAAACCGTGCAGGAGGGCATCGGCGGTCGGGATGCGCCAGGCCACGCACAGGACGCCCAGCGCCAGCAGCGAGCCCGTGACCAGCACACCGACGAGGGGCGACGGCGCACGTCCGGGATCGGAGCTGCGGGTCACGCGCGTGACCCTAGTGGATCAGCACGGGGGTGGCGCCGGGATCAGGCCACGCGCCGGCCGGGCCATGTCACGGGCGCGCCGTCAGCGGCGTATGACGCCCGCGTCCTCGGAGTATTCACCCAGGACGACGACGCTCACGGCGGTCGTGGCGAAGACCTTCGCGGCGCGCATGACATCGCCGAACCGGTGGCGCGGAGGGGAATCGGAGGTGGCGGTGGCGCCGCTCGGGCGGCCGCCCCGGATCGGAGTGAAGGTTGCGGTGCTCATGTATCCATGGTGCGTTCTCCCGCCCTGATGCACATCGCCCTGGGGGCGGAACCGCACGGCCGCCGGCGTCCTCCTCACGGCCCATGCCGACCCCTAGTGGCACCCCGGAGGTCTGACACTCCGCGGTATGACACCCGTACGGAGGTCCTGCCCGCACTGGACCTGGGGCCCGTTAATCCGTTCGCGCCGCCCCGCCCCGGTGACTACAATCTCCGCTCTTGCCGCCTCCCGCCGCCGTACCGGGGAGAGCCTCCCGCCGGTCGGCAACCGGCGGGCTTCCGTTGCCGCACAGCTGGAGGCAGTCCCGTGCCCTCGCACGCCCCCGACACCACCCCCGACGCCGCGACCTCGGCCGACCCGCTGGGCCGCGAACGGGCCCACCTGAGCGCCTCGCGCTCCGCCCTGCGCGCCATGCGCGAGGACGTGGAGGCCCTGGACATCCGCGACGTCACCGCGAACTGGGTCAACGCCATCGTCCTCCAGGCGCAGATCGACGACCGGATCAAGGCCCTCGCCGACCTCTCCCACACCCCGCTCTTCTTCGGCCGCCTCGACTACCTGCACGCCCCGGGCGCGGAACTCGCCGAGGGCGCCGAGGGCGAGCAGTTCTACATCGGCCGCCGCCACGTCCACGACGCCGACGGCGACCCCATGGTCATCGACTGGCGCGCGCCCGTCTCCCAGCCCTTCTACCGCGCCTCCAAGAACGACCCGCAGGACGTCGCGCTGCGCCGCCGCTTCGGTTACACGGGCGGCGAGCTGACCGCGTACGAGGACGAGCACCTGTCGGACCCCTCCGAGGCGGCCGCCGTCAGCAAGCTCCTCCAGCAGGAGATCGAGCGCCCGCGCGTCGGCCCCATGCGGGACATCGTCGCGACGATCCAGCCCGAGCAGGACGAGATCGTCCGCTCCGGCCTGTCCGGCTCGGTCTGCGTCCAGGGCGGCCCCGGCACCGGGAAGACCGCCGTCGGCCTGCACCGCGTCGCCTACCTCCTCTACGCGCACCGCGAGCGGCTCGCCCGCACCGGCACCCTGGTCATCGGGCCGAACCGTTCCTTCCTGCACTACATCGAGCAGGTCCTGCCCGCCCTCGGCGAGCTGGAGGTCAAGCAGGCCACGGTCGACGACCTCGTCGCCCGCGAGGGCCTGGAGGTACGCGGCACCGACACCGCCGAAACCGCCGTGGTCAAGGGCGACGCCCGGATGGCGCTGGTGCTGCGCCGCGCGGTCCGCTCGCACGTCACCGAGCCCGCCGAACCGCTGATGGTGGTGCGCGGCTCGCGCCGCTGGCGGGTGCCGGCGTACGAACTCGCCGAGATCGTCGCCGAGCTCCAGAACCGGGACATCCGCTACGGGGCGGCCCGCGACGCGCTGCCGCAGCGGATCGCGCACGCGATCCTCGTCCGGATGGAGCAGGCGGGCGAGGCCCCCGACGACCGGGTGCAGGACGCGGTGGCCCGCAACCCGGCCGTGAAGGCGGCGGTCAAGACGGTCTGGCCGGCGGTGGAACCGGCGAAGCTGGTGCTGCGGCTGCTGTCGGACCCGGAGTTCCTGGCCGCGCACGCGGAGGGGATCCTCACGGAGGACGAGCGGAAGCTGCTGCTGTGGCCGAAGCCGTTCCGGAGCGTGAAGTCGGCGAAGTGGTCGGCGGCGGACCTGGTCCTCATCGACGAGGCCGCCGACCTGGTGGAGCGCACGCACTCCCTGGGCCACGTCGTCCTCGACGAGGCGCAGGACCTGTCGCCGATGCAGTACCGGGCGGTCGGGCGGCGCTGCACGACGGGCTCGGCGACGGTTCTGGGCGACCTCGCGCAGGGCACGACCCCGTGGGCCACCCGCAGCTGGGACGAGGCGCTGACCCACCTGGGCAAGCCGGAGGCGGTGCTGGAGGAGCTGACGGCGGGCTTCCGCGTGCCGCGCGAGGTGATCGCGTACGCGTCCCGGCTGCTGCCGGCGATCTCCCCGGGGCTGGTCCCGGTCTCCTCGGTCCGCGAGACCCCGGGCTCCCTGGCGATCACGGAGTCGGCCGACCTGACGGCGGACGTCGTCGCGGCCTGCCGGGACTCCCTCGCGCACGAGGGCTCGATCGGGCTGATCGCGGCGGACGCGCGGGTGCCGGTGCTGGCGGAGGCGCTGGCGGCGGCGGGGCTGCCGTACCTGGCGCCGGGCGAGGAGACGACGGCGCAGGCGCGCCTCACGCTGGTGCCGGCGTCGCTGGCGAAGGGTCTGGAGTACGACTACGTCGTGCTGGACGAGCCGTCGGCGATCGTGGACGGCGAACCGGACGAGGTGACCGGCCTGCGCCGGCTGTACGTCTGCCTGACCCGAGCGGTCTCGGGCCTGACCCTGCTCCACGCGACCCCGCTCCCGGCGGCCCTCCACTAGCTCCGGTGGACGCCGCCGGCAGGCGGCAGGACGATGGACGGGTGAACCGACTCATGCGACTGGCCGTACTGACGCCTCTGGTCGCGTCCTCGCTGGCATTCGGGTCAGCGGCGCTCCTGGCGGGTTCCGCGCAGGCGGCAGCGCCTTCCATGACCTGCACCCTGACGGACAGCGCGACGCTCGACGGCGTCGCCGTCCTGGTCACGGGCGCCAAACCCGGAGTCCGGGTGGACATCGTCGCCGTTGGCGTCGGCAGCAGCAGCGGTCCGGCGAACGCCGCCGGGCAGGCGACCGGCGGCTTCAGCCCGAAGGGCGGAAAGGTGACCGCGACCCAGGACGGCGCCACGGTCGCCTGCACCACGGCGGAGGCCGATCAGCAGGACGCCCGGGCCCAGTACTCCGCGGGCTTCCAGAAGGGCCTCGCCGACACCAGGACCGCCTGCAAGATGCAACCCCCGCCGCAGGGCGCCGCGCCGCTCGACCCGAACTACGAGAAGGGTTACGCCGCGGGCGCGCAGGCGGCACTGGACAAGTTCTGCGCGGGCTGACCCGCCCGGCCCCCCGCTATGCCAGGGCCGTGCGCCACTGTTCGACGGCCGACGCCGAGACGGGTGCGTCCCATCCGGCGGGACGGGCCGCGCCGCCGATGTGGAAGGCGTCGACGCCCGCCGCCCGCAGCTGCGGGAGGTGCGCCAGGGTCAGGCCGCCGCCGACCAGGATCCGCGCCCCGTACCCCGGCTCGCCGGCCCTCGCGGCCTCCGCCAGCAGCACCGGCAGCCCCTCCGAGACCCCGTCCGCGGACCCCGCCGTCAGGTACGTGTCGAGCCCCGGCAGGTCGGCGAGGGCCTTCCGCAGCTGGTCCCGGTCCGCCGCCCGGTCGATGGCCCGGTGGAACGTCCACCGGCACCCGTCCAGCTCCGCCACGACCGCCTCGACGGCCGCCAGGTCCGGGCTGCCGTCCGGGTTCAGGAACCCGAGGACGAACTCCCGCGCCCCCTCCGCCCGCAGCCCCCGTGCCGCCTCCAGCAGCCCGGAGACGTCACCGGCGGCGAACCCGTCCGCCGTGCGGAGCATCACGCGCAGCGGGATGTCGACCGCCGCCCTGATCGCCGCGAAGGTCTCGCGCGACGGGCTGAGCCCGTCCGCGGCCATGTCGGTGACCAGTTCGAGTCGGTCCGCCCCACCGGCCTGTGCGGCGACCGCGTCCTCCACGTCGAGGGCGATCACCTCCAGGAGCGCACGGTTGCTCATTCGATGCCGTCCTTCGTTCCGGTTGTTCGGGTATGGAAAATAGGTCTAGTCCAATATCCAGGGTACGGGCCCGCCCCCGCCCTTCACCAGCGACATCACGCCACCCCCACAATGTGCGCATGAACACAGACGCCGCGCACCGCGACACCACCGGCCTCCGAGCCCGCTGGCGGGCGACCGTCACCGCGGCCACGGCCACTCCGGCGCACGACCCCGACCCCTACGCGGACCGCCTCCTCGCCGCCTGGGCGGAGCCCCAGCGCCGGTACCACACCACCGCCCACCTGGCCGACGTACTGGCACGGGCCGACGTACTCGCCCCGCACGCCGCCGACCCCACCGCCGTCGAGCTCGCCGCCTGGTTCCACGACGCCGTCTACCGCCCCGACCGCTCCGAGAACGAGGAACGCAGCGCCGCCCTCGCCGAGCGCGCCCTCCCCGAGCTCGGCGTGGACCCCGCCCGCACCGCCGAGGTCGCCCGCCTGGTCCGGCTCACCGTCACCCACGACCCCGCCCCCGGCGACACCAACGGCGAGGCCCTCTGCGACGCCGACCTCGCCGTCCTCGCCGGCGCCCCGCAGGACTACGCCGCCTACGCCGCCGCCGTCCGCGCCGAGTACGGATTCGTCCCCGACGAGGCCTTCCGGACCGGCCGCGCCGCCGTCCTGCGCCAGCTCCTCGCCCTGCCCCGGCTCTTCCGCACCCCCCACGGCGCCACCCACTGGGAGGCCCCTGCCCGCCGCAACCTCACGGCGGAGCTGGACGCCCTGACCTGACATACGGCGCCGGCCCCGGGAATGCGTCCGCGTTCGCACTGGTTTGTGAATGTCATGCCCGCAGCCTCCGAACGCACCCGCATGCCCGTGGCCGTCTACATCCTCGGCCTGTCCGTCTTCGCACTCGGCACCAGCGAGTTCATGCTCTCCGGACTCCTGCCCCCCATCGCCGAGGACATGGGCGTCACGATCCCGCAGGCGGGGCTGCTGATATCCGCGTTCGCGATCGGCATGGTCGTCGGCGCCCCACTGCTGGCCGTCGCCACCCTGCGCCTGCCGCGCCGCACCACCCTCATCACCCTCATCAGCCTCTTCGGCCTCGGGCAGGTCGCGGGCGCGCTGGCCCCCACGTACGGGCTGCTCTTCGCCTCCCGCGTGGTCTCCGCGCTCGCCTGCGCCGGATTCTGGGCGGTCGGCGCGGCCGTCGCCATCGCCATGGTCGACAAGGACCAGCGGGCCCGCGCCATGGCCGTCATGATCGGCGGCCTCTCCATCGCCAACGTCCTCGGCGTCCCGGCGGGCGCCTTCCTCGGCGAGCAGTTCGGCTGGCGGGCCGCGTTCTGGTCGGTCGGCGCGGCCTCCGCCATCGCCCTGGCCGGGATCCTGGCGCTGATCCCGAAGATCCCGCTGCCCGCCGAGAAGCCCCGTCTCGGCCGCGAGCTGCGCATCTACCGCGACCGCCAGGTCTGGCTGTCCATCGGCATCACGGCACTGGCCGCGGGCGGCGTCTTCTGCGCCTTCAGCTACCTGTCGCCGCTGCTCACGGACGTGGCCGGACTGGACGCGAAGTGGGTCCCGTGGATCCTCGGCCTGTTCGGCGTCGGCGCGCTGGTGGGCACCACCGCCGGCGGGCGGATCGCCGACGCGCACCTCTTCGGGGTGATGCTGTGGGGCATCAGCGCCTCCACCGTGTTCCTCGCCGCGCTGACGCTGCTGGCCTCCGTGCAGGTGGCCGCCATCGCCCTGTCGTTCCTGCTCGGCGTCTCGGCGTTCTTCACCGCCCCGGCCCTCAACGCCCGCATGTTCAACGTCGCCGGAGCCGCCCCCACCCTCGCCGGAGCGACCGCCACCGCCGCCTTCAACCTCGGCAACACCGGCGGCCCCTGGCTCGGCGGCACCGTCATCGACGCCGGCCACGGCTTCGTCGCCCCCGCCTGGGCGGGCGGCGCCATGACCCTCACCGCGATCGGCCTCACCGTCATCGCCCTGCGCCTGGACCGCCGTACGCCGCCCCGCGCGACCCGCGTGATCGCCTCGGGCCCCGGCACCGCGGCCCCCGCCGTACAGCCGGCCGAAGCGTAGCCGCGCCGCCGCCCGGCCGGGATCAGGCCGGGCGGCCCTTCGGCCTGCGCAGCCCCGCGTCCGTCAGCCGGCGCACCAGCTCCTTGCTGCCTATCTCCACCGCACCCGCCCCGACCGCGTCCGCGTACCGGTGCGAGGGCACGTCGTAGTGGTCCCGCTCGAAGGCCCGCGGCGGGCAGCCGATGGCCGCCGCGAAGGCGTGCAGCTCCTCGTACGAGATGTCGCTGACCAGGTGCGACCACATGCGGCCGTGCCCCGGCCAGACCGGCGGGTCGATGTACACCGTCACGGGCGGCTCACCGGCCCGGGTGGAAGACGGGGCCGAGGCCGCCCACCGCCGCCACCCGCACGCCCGCCTCCGAGCACACCCAGTGCGGGTCGGGCCCCAGCTCCGGCTCCACGTCCAGCGCGTGCGGCTCACCGTGCGCGCACACCGGGCACAGCGGCCAGCGCCCGTACTTCTCCAGCAGGGCGTCCTTCACGTCCTGCGCGACGAGTCCGGCAAGGTAGTCGACGCCCTCGGGCCACTGCTCCACCCACCACCGGCGGTGCGTGACGGAGTCCTCGACGAGGGAGACGACGTCGGCATCGGCGACCTCACCGGCGGCGAGATCGGCGAGAACAAGTGCACGGGCGACATGCAGCGCCTGCTCCAGGGGGGTCGCGTGGTCCATGCGCTCATTGTGGCCCCCTACCGGCCGGGTGGCGAAGGTCCCTTTTCCGGCACTGGCCGAAGTCCCTCATGTCGTCTTGACGGCCGACCCCGCCGAAAATAGCTTTCAGGGGTGAGCCAGAGCGCGGAAGAAACCTTCAACGACCCGTCCGCAGGCCTCCCGCAGGGCCCCGCACCTGCGGCGCTACGGGCGCGCGTGCGCGGGCTCGGGGGGTCCATGACGCGGTCCGTGAAGGCCGTCGCCGAAGCCGTCGCCGCCGATCCCGCCGGATGCGCCCGGCTCACCGTCACCGCCCTCGCCGAGCGCACCGGCACCAGCGAGGCCACCGTCGTGCGCACCGCCCGCCTCCTCGGCTACCCCGGCTACCGCGACCTGCGCCTGGCCCTGGCCGCGCTCGCCGCGCAGCAGGAGTCCGGGGCGGCCCCCGCCGTCACCGTCGACATAGCCGTCGACGACCCCCTCGCCGACGTCGTCGCCAAACTCGCCCACGAGGAGGCGCAGACCCTCGCCGACACCGCCGCCGGACTCGACCTCGCCCAGCTGTCCGCCGCCGTCGACGCCCTCGCGGGCGCCCGCCGCATCGACGTCTACGGCGTCGGCGCCTCCGGCCTCGTCGGCCAGGACCTCGCGCAGAAACTGCTGCGCATCGGCCTGATCGCGCACGCCCACCACGACCCCCACCTCGCCGTCACCAACGCCGTGCTGCTGCGCCCCGGCGACGTGGCCGTAGCCGTCACCCACTCCGGCGGCACCGGCGACGTGATCGAACCGCTGCGCCACGCCTTCGAGCACGGCGCCACGACCATCGCCGTCACCGGCCGCCCCACCTCGCCCGTCACCCAGTACGCCGACCTCGTCCTGGCCACTTCGGCCGCCCGCGAAACCCGGCTGCGCCCGGCCGCCATGTCGAGCCGGACCAGCCAGCTCCTCGTCGTCGACTGCCTGTTCGTCGGCGTCGCGCAGCGGACCTACGAGACGGCCGCGCCCGCCCTCGCCGCCTCGTACGAGGCCCTCGCCCCCCGCCACCACACCCCAGGCCCCCCTCGCGCCCCCCGTACCACCCGCTAGGAGCCCCACGCCATGACCGCGTACGCCGCCCTCCGCGCCCAGCTCGACACCCTGACCACCGAGGCGTTCCGCCCCGACCTGGCGGAGATCGACCGGCTCTCCACCCTGGAGATCGCCCGCGTCATGAACGCCGAGGACGCCACCGTCCCGGCCGCCGTGGCGAGGCAGCTGGAGCCGATCGCCGCCGCCGTCGACGCCATCGCCGAGCGGATGGCCCGCGGCGGCCGGCTCCTCTACGCGGGCGCGGGCACCGCCGGGCGCCTCGGCGTCCTCGACGCCAGCGAGTGCCCGCCCACCTTCAACACCGACCCGGCGCAGGTCGTCGGCCTGATCGCGGGCGGCCCCACCGCCCTGGTCAAGGCCGTCGAGGGCGCCGAGGACTCCGCGGAGCTCGCCGCCGCGGACCTCACCGCCCTCGGCCTGACCGCCGACGACAGCGTCGTCGGCGTCTCCGCCTCCGGCCGCACCCCGTACGCGGTCGGGGCCGTCGGGTTCGCCCGTACCCGCGGCGCGCTCACCGTCGGGCTGTCCTGCAACGCCGGCTCCGCGCTCGCCGCGGCCGCCGAGCACGGCATCGAGGTCGTCGTCGGCCCGGAACTGCTCACCGGCTCCACCCGCCTGAAGGCGGGCACCGCGCAGAAGCTCGTACTGAACCTCATCTCGACGGTCACGATGATCCGCCTCGGCAAGACGTACGGGAACCTCATGGTCGACGTGCGCGCCTCCAACGAGAAGCTGCGCGCCCGCTCCCGCCGCATCGTGGCCCTGGCCACCGGCGCGCCCGACGCGGAGATCGAGGCCGCCCTCACCGCGACCGGCGGCGAGGTCAAGAACGCCATCCTCGTCATCCTCGGCGCGGTCGACGGACCCACCGCCGCCACGCTCCTCGACGCCTCGCGGGGCCACCTCCGCGAGGCCCTCGCCGCGGCCCGCTGACCCCTGTCCGCTGACCCGCCCGCTCCCCCGACGCAAGGCGAACCACGATGTCCACTGACAAGAACCGCGCCACCGCAGCCGCGATCCTTCCTCTGGTCGGCGGCCCGGACAACATCACCTCCGTCGCGCACTGCATGACCCGCCTGCGCGTCGCCCTGCGCGACCGCTCGCTCGTCCAGGACGAGGCCCTCAAGGCCCTCCCGGCGGTCATGGGCGTGGTCGAGGGCGACACCTACCAGATCGTGCTCGGCCCGGGCACCGTCGCCCGCGTCACCCCGGAGTTCGAGGCCCTGGTGGAGGAGGGCCGCGCCACCGCCCCGGCCGCCGCCCCACAGGCCCCACCCGCCCCGGCCGCCCCGGCCGGCCCCGCCAAGGCCGTCACCGCCGACGCGCTCGCCGAGCGGGGAGCCGCGCTGAAGGAGGCCCGGAAGGCCAGGAACGCGACCCCCTTCAAGCTCTTCCTGCGCCGCGTCGCGAACGTCTTCGTCCCGCTGATCCCCGCCCTCATCGGCTGCGGCATCATCGCCGGCCTCGGCGGCCTGCTCGCCAACCTCGGCTGGCTCCCCGCCCTGGTCCCGGCGCTGGCCGCGATCGGCAGCGGCTTCATGTCCCTGATCGCGGTCTTCGTCGGATACAACACCGCGAAGGAGTTCGGCGGCACCCCGGTCCTCGGCGGCGCGGTCGCCGCGATCATCGTCTTCCCCGGCGTCACGAAGATCGACGCCTTCGGCCGGGACCTCTCCCCCGGCCAGGGCGGGGTCCTCGGCGCGCTCGCGGCGGCGCTGCTCGCCGTCCAGGTGGAGAAGTGGTGCCGCAGGTGGGTCCCCGAGACCCTCGACGTGCTCGTCACGCCCACCCTGACCGTGCTGGTCTCCGGCCTGGTCACCCTCTTCGGCCTGATGTTCCTCGCCGGTGCGGTCTCCACCGCCATCGGCACCTTCGCCACCCGGCTGCTGGCCACCGGCGGCGCCTTCGCCGGGCTCGTCCTCGGCGGGCTGTTCCTCCCCCTGGTGATGCTGGGCCTGCACCAGGCCCTGATCCCCCTCCACACCACCCTCATCGAGCAGACCGGCTACACGGTGCTCCTGCCCATCCTCGCCATGGCGGGCGCGGGCCAGGTCGGCGCGGCCCTCGCCGTCTACTGCCGCCTCCCCCGCAACGGCTCGATCCGCGCCACCATCAAGTCCGCCCTCCCCGCCGGTTTCCTCGGCGTCGGCGAACCGCTGATCTACGGGGTCTCGCTGCCGCTGGGCCGCCCGTTCGTCACCGCCTGCGTCGGCGGCGCGGCGGGCGGCGCCTTCGTCGGCCTCTTCAACCAGCTGGGAGTGACCTTCGGCTCGACCGCCATCGGCCCCTCCGGCTGGGCCCTGTTCCCGCTGCTGGACGGCACCTCGGGCATGGGCGCCGCCCTCGCCGTCTACGCGGGCGGCCTCGCGACCGGCTACGCCGTCGGCTTCGCCGCGACCTGGTTCTTCGGCTTCACCCGGCAGATGCTGGCCGACCTCGACACCGGCCCGGACCCGGCCGCCGCGCCCGCCGCGGCCGGACCGGCGAAGGAACCCGTACCGGCGTAGCGCCCGTACGGGTCCCCGTACCCCCGCCTCAGCAGTTGGACGGCGCCGGGCGGCCGGCGAAGCGGTCCGCGATCCAGGACAGGTACTCGGTCTGCGCGACGAACGGGATCGTCTGGTGCGTCGCGCCCTGGTACTTCGTGTACTGGACGGGCTGGCTGAACCCGCAGGCCCGCTTCACGTACTCCGTCGTCGAGTTGGGGTTGACGACGGTGTCCGCCGTGCCCTGCATGACCAGGATCGGCGCCACGCCCGACACGTAGCCCTGGGTGTTCTCGTGGAAGCGCTCGTGCCAGGCCAGCGGCACCTCCAGCAGCGGCTGGAACAGGGTGTCGAGCTGGCCGACGTTGCCCACGTTGCTCTGGATGACGTCGGAGAAGTGCTCGATGCACGCCACCCCGTCACCCTGCAGGGCCTCCAGCCCGGCCGGCTTGAGCACGTCCGGGGCCCGCAGCTCCGGGTACGCCGCGAGGAAGCCCCGGTAGACGTTGATCCGCAGCGCCGCGGTGTGGGACGGGGCGGTGGCATCGGTCGGGCCGGGCAGGACCAGGCCCTCGAACTCCGGCCCGAGGTCGGCCGCGGGCGCCAGGCCGGCCACGCCGACCAGCTTCGTCTCGGGCGTGTACGAGCGGACGTTCTGGCCGACGAACAGGGCCGCGCCGCCGCCCTGCGACCAGCCCAGCACCGCGGCCTTGTCGTTGGCGTGGGTCAGGTCGATCTGCCGGGCCGCCCGGACCGAGTCCAGGACGTTGTTCGACTCCGTGGCCCCGACGACGTACTGGTGCACGCCCGGGGTGCCGAGACCCTGGTAGTCGGTGCCGACCACCACGTCGCCCGCCGCCAGGAGGTCCGTCAGCGCCGGGACGCCCACGTCGATGCCGTACGGGCTCTGGTACGTGAAGTAGTCCACCAGGTCGACCGCCGGGTTCGGAACCGCCGACGGCGCGCACATCCGCGGCCCGCCGACCGTGCCGTGCGCCCACGCCACCACGTTGCGGCCCTGATCGGGAGCGGCCCGGTCGGGCCAGGCGACGATGCCCGACACGGCGACGGGCTTGCCGTCGGAGAGGGTCGAGAGGTAGAGGATCCGGCAGGCCCGGGCGCCGCTGGGGGCCTGCACCCGCCGCGCCCAGATCAGGTCACCGTGGTCGCCCTCGGGCAGCGGCGACGGCGGGTCGTAGAACCGCTCGCCGTCCGGCCCCAGCGGCACCCCCGGCGCGCACTCGGCCTTGCCGCCGTCGGGATTCCCGCCGGTCGCGGCCGTGGCGGTGGCCCCCGTACCGCAGAAGCCCAGTGCGAGGGCCGCCGCCAAGGCCGCGGCGATCCCCGATACCCGTCGTCTCATCCTCTGTCCTGTCCCTTCATCGGCCGACTCGCTCGACGCCGGACCAGAGACTAGGAAGAACCACCCTATTTGTCACACATGATGACGTTTCATATCTTCTGTGTCGCAGGCCCGCACGGGGTCTTCCCCGTGCGGGCCCGGACCGTCGATCAGAGGCCGTTGGTGAACAGCAGCTGGTTCGGGCTGTTGTCGCTCAGGTTCTCGACCATGTCCTTCGTGGACTTGTCGGAGAGGAAGTTGTGCACCTCGGCCGGCAGCGCGTTGGGGTGCTCGGCCTTGTAGAGGGCGGCCACACCGGCGACGTGCGGGGCGGCCATCGACGTACCGCTCATGTTCGTGCTGCCGCCGCCCAGCTTCGCCGAGGTGATGTCCTGGCCCGGGGCGTAGATGTCGAGGCACTCGCCGAAGTTCGAGAAGGAGGCCTCCTGGTCGAAGCGGTCGGTCGCGCCGACCGTCTCCACCCGGAGGGCGGAGGCGGGCGAGACCTGGCAGGCGTCCCTGTTCTCGTTGCCCGCCGCGATCACCGGGAGCACGCCCCGGTCGGACACGGCGGTGGCGGCGGCGTTCACCGCGGCGGAACGGTCCCCGCCCAGGGAGGCGTTCAGGACGGCCGGCTGGCGGGCGTTGGCGGCCACCCAGTCGAAGCCCGCGATGACCGCCGACGAGGACCCCCCGCCGGTGCAGCCGAAGACACGTACGCTGACCAGCGTCGTCTTCCGCGCCACGCCGAACGTCGTACCGCCGACCGTGCCCGCGACGTGCGTGCCGTGGCCGTTGCAGTCCGCACCGTTGCGGCCGTCCCCGATCGCGTCGAAGCCCCGCACCGCGCGGCCGCCGAAGTCGGCGTGCGTGAAGTCGATGCCGCTGTCGACGATGTACGCGGTCACTCCCTGGCCGCTGCCGTGGGCGCTGAAGTTGTTGTCGAGCGGCAGGAACTTCTGGTCGATCCGGTCCAGCCCCCAGGAGTGGGAGGGCGACATGGCCTCGGCGCCCTTCTCGGGAGCCGGCGGGGAGCTCACCTTCCCGTCCTGCTCCACGGACACCACGCCGTACGCCTCCCGGACGGCCTTCAGCTGCTGCTCGGTGAGGTTCGCGGCGAACCCGTTGATCGCATGGCCGTACGTGAACTTCGGCTTCAGCCCGAGGGTCTCCGCGAACTCCGCCGGGCGGAAGGACTTGGTGAGGGTGACGATGTAGCTGCCCGGGATGGCGTTCGCGGTGGTGTGGAGCGGAGCCGGGGTCGGCTCCGGGGCTGCGGCGGAGGCCGTACCCGCCGTCACGGGGGCCAGGGCGAGGACGGCGGCGGTGGTCAGACGCGCGGCAAGCAGACGCATGGAGGGAACTCCTGAAGTGCGTGTGGATCGGCGTGGGTGAGCCGCGCCCGTCACCGGCGCAGGGTCCGGCGCAGGGTCCCGGGACACGGCCCTCTCCTTCATCGGGTCCCACCCGCGGAAGACTTGAGCCGCCGCCTCCGCCTGGCGGATAGGCCGGGGCGGTCGCGGCAGGCGTGTCGCAGCGGCCGCGGACGGGGCGTTCCGGGCTGCCGTCCGGGGTGGGGCCTCGAACGGACGGCCGTGGGAAATTCACCCGTACGGGCGACCGGATCGGCTCAGCCCGCCCTCCCCCGGGCAGGTCGCCCCGCCCGGCTCCCCGGCACGTCACGGGCACGGCCCGGCGCTTAGGGTGAGTGGGGTCAACTCATCGGTTGATCCGGGGAATCGGGGGGAGACCGATGAACAGCTCGACCGACGTGTTCCAGCCGCTGCGGGCCGAAGATCCGCGGACCGTGGCCGGCTACCGCCTCGCGGCCCGGCTCGGCGCGGGCGGCATGGGCCGCGTCTACCTCTCCCACACCGAGGGCGGGCGCCCGGTGGCCATCAAGGTGGTGCGCCCGGAACTGGCCGAGGACCCGGGTTTCCGGCGGCGGTTCCGGCGCGAGGTGGAGGCCGCCCGACGGGTCCGCGGAGCGTACACGGCCGAGCTGATCGACGCCGACGCGGACGCGACGCCGCCCTGGCTGGCCACCTTGTACGTACCGGGCCCCTCCCTGTCGGAGGCCGTGCACCGCAGCGGCCCGCTGCCGGTGCCCGCCGTACTGTGGCTGGTGGCCGGGGTGGCCGAGGCCCTGCAGGCCGTCCACGGCGCGGGCATCGTGCACCGGGACCTCAAGCCGTCGAACGTGCTGCTGGCCGCCGACGGACCCCGCGTCATCGACTTCGGCATCTCGCTGGCCTCCGACACCAGCGCGGGCACCGCCACGGGCACCGCCATCGGCACCCCCCAGTACATGTCCCCCGAGCAGGCCTCGGCGGGCGAGGTCACGACGGCCAGCGACGTCTTCGCGCTGGGCCAGACCGCCGCGTTCGCCGCGCTGGGCGAGCCCTTGTACGGGGACGGCCCCTCCATGAGCGTGCTCTTCCGGATCGTGCACTCCGAGCCCGACCTGTCCCGGCTCCCCGAGCCACTGCGGCCGCTGATCGCCCGGTGCCTGGCCTCCGCCCCGGAGGAACGGGCCACCCCGGCGGAGATCGTGACGTGGTGCAGGCAGCGGCTGGGCAAGGAGGCCGACGGGGGCGGCGGACCGGCCGTCTGGCGGGAGGTGATGGGGCCCGAGGTGAGCGTCCCGGCTCCGGTCCCGCACCCCACCCCGGTCAACACCCGGGCGCTCGCCGAGCGGCCACCGGCGCCGATGGCCCCGCAGCCGGCCCGGGCCGCCGCCCCGGCCCCGGCCCTGACCCCGGAGGAACAGGGCCGGCGCAGGCGGCGTACCGCTCTGATCGTCACCGCGGTCGTAACGGCCTGCGTCCTCCTGCTGGCCGGCCTGGCCTGGATGGTCTTCGAGGCGGCGCGGGGCGTCGGCGAACGGACGGCGGCCAAGCGCTCCGGACCGGCCGCGGCCCCCTCGGGGTCCGGCAGCCCGGCGGCGACCGGCGGAAAGACCCCGGAAGCCTCCGCGCCCGCACCGGGCCCGCCCACGTCATCACCCAGGTCGTCGCCCGCGCGGCCCGTGCCCGTCCCCTACGCCGGGGTGCGGCTGGACGAGACGAACTCGATCGGCATCAAGGAACCGGTCCGGCACGAGGACCGCACCGGGGACATCCGGCTGGACTGCGGAAAGCTGGACTGCGATCTGGCGAGCGACGCGAGCGTGCTCGTCCAGCTCTACGGCGAGCCCGGCTCCGGCAGCTTCGACGACTGCAGCCTGCTCACGGCCCACGCCACCCAGCACCGGCTCCCGCTGGCCGCGGCGGCGGCCGGCACCGAGATCTGCGTCAGGCACCCGTCGGGAGACGTCGGGCTGCTGGTGATCCAGACCAAGTCGGTCGTGCGGCTGAAGGGCCTGCCGGACTCGCTCACCGCGGACCTGACCGTCTGGCGCGCGCCCTGACGGCCCGGACCGTGAAGGAGGTCCGCTCCCGCAGGGCCCTAAGGCCCCCGCCGACCGTCCTTCAGGCCCGCAGTACGCGCAGGCCGGACACCTCGTAGGACATCCGGGTCAGCTCCGGGCCGGGGGCCGGGTGGTACCGGCCGGCGGACACCGACAGGTTGACGATCAGGTACGCGTACCAGCCGCGGCCGACGCCCCTGCGGTCGGAGAAGACGCGCCGGCCGTTGACCCACCAGACGACCGAGCTGCGGCCGAACTCCACCTTCAGGTCGACCCACGCTCCGGGGCGGACCTCCGGATCGCGGTGGTAGCGGTGGGCCTCGCGGACGTGGTTGGAGAGCTCCAGCAGGTCGGGGTTGTCGGGGTGGTACTCGAAGACGTCGATCTCCTGGCCGCCGTCCCGCCAGGTCCAGATCGCGGGCCAGGCCCCCGTCTCGGCGGGCAGCCGGACGCGGGCCTCCAGCACGTCGCCGGTGCGTACGGTGAAGCCCTCGTCGCTGCCCTCGGTGGTGAGCAGCCCGGTGTCCCAGTTCCCGTCGGGGCGCAGGGTCGCGAGGAAGGTCCCGCCTCGGCTGTAGGCGGGGTCGGCGACGAGGTGGTCGAGCTTGTTGTCGCCCGGGTTGACGGGGCCGCCGTCGGGATAGGCCCAGGAGCGGCCGGCCACCCACTGGGTGTCCGAGGCGAAGTCGGCGGTGAAGACGGGGGTGCGGCGCGGGGCGAGCCCGGGCAGACCCCCGCCGCCGCCTCCGGGGGCGAGGCGGGCGGTCAGGCGCCGCAGCCATCCGTACGGTTCCGGTTCCATGGGGCGGTTCTGCCCGCCCGCCGGGCCCTCATGCCACTGTTCTCACTCAGAGTAATCATACGATCGCGCTGCGGCGATGAAGGCGCGGATCAGCTCGGGGGACTTCACGCCGCGTTCCCGCTCGACCCCGCTGGAGACGTCGACGCCCCAGGCGCCGGTCGCGGCGACGGCCTCGCGCACGTTGCCCGGGTTCAGCCCGCCGGCCAGCAGCCAGCGACCCTCGGGGGCGGTGAACTGCGCCGATCCCCAGTTCCACGGCTTGCCGGAGCCGGGGTCGGGGGCGTCGAGCAGCAGCAGGTCCTCGCCGTACTCGCCGCAGCGCCGCACGTGCTCGGCGGTGGCCCGCAGCAGGGTCCGGCCGGGGGCGCGCAGAGCCTCGTAGTACTCGGGCCCCTCGTCCCCGTGCAGCTGTACGCCGCGCACGCCGCTCTCCTCGGTGAGCCGGCGCACCTCCTCAACGGACTGCCCCCGGAACACCCCGACGGTGAGCACCCCCTCGGGCACCCGCGCCGCCAGCTCCCGCGCGGTGGCCGCGTCGACCGTCCGCGGACTCCCGGGCGCGAACACGAACCCGACGGCCCCGGCCCCGGCCCCGACGGCCACGTCGACGTCGCGGGCCGCCTTGAGCCCGCAGATCTTCACGAAGAGATCGCTCATGCCCCCAGTCAACCAAAGCCCCCCGATCGGTGGTGATCCGTCTCGGCACCCGGGCGCGGCCACCCTCCCGCCGCTAGCCTGGAACGAGGCTCACGCCCAGTGCACGGCACGCCACGCGGAGGACAACGGTGACGATCATGATCGAACGGGCCACACGGATAGAGCAGGCGGCACCGCCGACATTCGAAACGCTCCTGCGCACGGTTGCGGAGATGGACACGCCAGACGGCTTCAAAGCCGAGCTCATCCGGGGGAAGATCATCGTGTCGCCGTTCTCCAAGCTGCGCTACTCCCGTCGCATGCGGCTTTTGCGCGAGCAGCTCCAGGCCCACGTCCCCGAGGGGCAGTTCGCGGACACCTCCCCCTTCCTCTTCCGGTTCGAGGCAGCGGAGCGCGGCTACGGACCGGACCTGTACGTCGCGGACGAGGTGGCCTTCGAGCAGGAGGGGCTGCACGCGGACGGAGCGGCACTGTCGCTGGTCGGAGAGTTCACGTCCGTCTCCACCAGGGACGCGGATTGGAACGAGAAGCTCGACGTGTACGGCCGGCTCGTGCCCGTCTACCTGGTGGTCGACATGCAGGACTCGGAGATCACCTGCTTCTGGGACCCCTCCCCGCACGGATACCGCTCACGCACGACGGTGTCCTTCGGGAAGCCCTTGCAGGTCCCCGAACCGTTCGGCTTCGCGCTCGACACCACTGGCTTCTAGCGGGCCGCGGAACGCCCGAGGGCGGCACCCCTTTGCGAAGAAGGAGTGCCGCCCTCGGTCGAAGAACAGCCGATCAGCCAGGGGCCGATCAGAAGTCCATGTCACCGCCCGGCATGCCGCCGCCCGCGGGGGCACCGGCCTTCTCGGGCTTGTCGGCGATGACGGCCTCGGTGGTGAGGAAGAGGGCCGCGATCGACGCCGCGTTCTGCAGCGCGGAGCGGGTGACCTTCGCCGGGTCGATGATGCCCTCGGCGATCATGTCGACGTACTCGCCGGTCGCGGCGTTCAGGCCGTGGCCGATCGGGAGGTTGCGCACCTTCTCGACGACGACGCCACCCTCGAGACCACCGTTGACGGCGATCTGCTTGAGCGGGGCCTCCAGCGCGAGCTTGACGGCGTTGGCGCCGGTCGCCTCGTCGCCCTCGAGGTCGAGCTTCTCGAAGACCGAGGAGGCCTGCAGCAGGGCCACGCCGCCACCGGCGACGATGCCCTCTTCGACGGCCGCCTTCGCGTTGCGGACGGCGTCCTCGATGCGGTGCTTGCGCTCCTTGAGCTCGACCTCGGTCGCGGCGCCGGCCTTGATGACGGCCACGCCGCCGGCCAGCTTCGCGAGGCGCTCCTGGAGCTTCTCGCGGTCGTAGTCCGAGTCGGAGTTCTCGATCTCGGCGCGGATCTGGTTCACGCGGCCGGCGACCTGGTCGCTGTCACCGGAGCCGTCGACGATGGTGGTCTCGTCCTTGGTGATGACGACCTTGCGGGCGCGGCCGAGCAGGTCCAGGCCCGCGTTCTCGAGCTTGAGGCCGACCTCCTCGGAGATGACCGTGCCGCCCGTGAGGATGGCGATGTCGCCGAGCATGGCCTTGCGGCGGTCGCCGAAGCCCGGGGCCTTGACGGCGACGGACTTGAAGGTGCCGCGGATCTTGTTGACGACCAGGGTCGACAGGGCCTCGCCCTCGACGTCCTCGGCGATGATCAGCAGCGGCTTGCCGGACTGCATGACCTTCTCCAGGAGCGGCAGCAGGTCCTTGACCGAGCCGATCTTGGAGTTGACGATCAGGATGTACGGGTCGTCGAGCGACGCCTCCATACGCTCCATGTCGGTGGCGAAGTACGCCGAGATGTAGCCCTTGTCGAAGCGCATGCCCTCGGTGAGCTCGAGCTCCAGACCGAAGGTCTGCGACTCCTCGACCGTGATGACGCCTTCCTTGCCGACCTTGTCCATGGCCTCGGCGATGAGCTCGCCGATCTGGGTGTCGGCGGCGGAGATGGAGGCCGTGGAGGCGATCTGCTCCTTGGTCTCGACGTCCTTGGCCTGCGACAGCAGGGCGGCGGAGACGGCCTCGACGGCCTTCTCGATACCGCGCTTGAGCGCCATCGGGTTGGCACCGGCGGCCACGTTGCGCAGGCCCTCGCGGACGAGCGCCTGGGCGAGGACGGTGGCGGTGGTCGTACCGTCGCCGGCGACGTCGTCCGTCTTCTTGGCGACTTCCTTGACCAGCTCGGCGCCGATCTTCTCGTACGGGTCCTCGAGCTCGATCTCCTTGGCGATGGAGACGCCATCGTTGGTGATCGTGGGGGCGCCCCACTTCTTCTCAAGGACGACGTTGCGACCCTTGGGGCCAAGGGTGACCTTGACGGCGTCGGCGAGCTGGTTCATGCCACGCTCGAGACCGCGCCGGGCCTCCTCGTTGAACGCAATGATCTTGGCCATCTGAAGTGGTCCTCCCGGACAGGGGTGGATTGCTCCGGACCGCGCCCGCGCCCGCGACGGACGGCCTGCGGAGCCGGCGGTTCCTTCCCGCCGGACCCGTCGGGCCTCACCGACCCGGTCCTCGTCTTAGTAGCACTCTCACCTGGAGAGTGCTAACGCCAATGATTAGCACTCGACCCCCGCGAGTGCAAGCGGCTTCGGGCAACGCCGGGCGCCTTCCGGCCGCCTCCGGGCCGTCTCCCGGCCGGGCGGCGGGCCGCCGCAACGTACGAGGGGCCCGCATCCCGTGTCCAGGATGTGGGCCCCTCGTGTGTCTGTGCGTCGGTGGTCGATCGCGCTGGGGACTCAGCCGGCAGCGAGCTTGACCATGTCCGCCTGCGGACCCTTCTGGCCCTGCGAGATCTCGAACTCGACCCGCTGACCCTCTTCAAGGGTGCGGTACCCGTCCATCTGGATGGCGCTGTAGTGGACGAACACATCCGCACCACCGTCGACCGCGATGAAGCCGTAGCCCTTCTCCGCGTTGAACCACTTGACGGTGCCCTGAGCCATGCCTAACTCCCCTATTACTGGCCCTTGCGCGGTACCGCACTTCGCGGTCCCGGGTCAGAACTTGCGCCGGAACGCCTCGACCGGGGCTGAATGTATCCGCACCGCTGCTGTCTGCAACAGGTCAATCCGACGAGAATTCTGGACACGCGGAAACATTGAAATAGAGTGAAAATTTGGCATATGGCAGGGCAACTCGGGCCAGACAATCTTCGCCAAAGCCCCATAGGCCGCTTGCATGTTGACTCAATGTCAACCCTTCCGGGGCCCGCTCATATGCGGCGGGCAAGAACATCGGAGGGGACTTCCCCAACTCTACCGCGCCCAATCAAGCAGAATTGCCCCCTCCGCTTATTAGCGGAGGGGGCAATTCAGGTTTTCGCGGAAGAGCCGGGGCGTCAGCCGCCCGCGACCGCGGGGATGATCGAGACTCCGGCGCCGTCCGGCGTCGCCGCCTGCAGACCGCCCTCGAAGCGCACGTCGTCGTCGTTGACGTAGACGTTCACGAAGCGGCGCAGCTTGCCCTGGTCGTCCAGGACGCGCGCGGCGATGCCCGGGTGGTTCTTCTCCAGGGACTCGATGACCTCGGCCAGGGTGGCGCCCTCGGCCGGGACCTCGGCGACGCCGCCGGTGTAGGTGCGCAGGATGGTGGGGATGCGGACGTTGACGCTCATGGCGCTACCGCCTTTCCGGGTGTCGGGGGAGGGTCAGGCCAGGCCGGCGGCGCGGAACGCGTCCAGGCTCGGGCGGATGGTGGCGGTCTGGCCGCTGTCCGCGGACACCGCCTCCAGGGTCTTGAGGCCGTCACCGGTGTTCAGGACCACGGTGGTCAGCGCCGGGTCGAGCTGCCCGTTCTCGATGAGCTTCTTCGTCACGCCGACGGTCACGCCGCCCGCGGTCTCGGCGAAGATGCCCTCGGTCTGCGCCAGGATCTTGATGGCCTCGACGATCTGCGTGTCGTCGACGTCCTCGACGTAGCCGCCGGTGCGCCGCGCGATGTCCAGCACGTACGGGCCGTCCGCCGGGTTGCCGATGGCGAGGGACTTGGCGATGGTGTCCGGCTTCTGCGGGCGAACCACGTCGTGGCCGGCCTTGAACGCGCTCGACACCGGGGAGCAGCCCTCGGCCTGGGCGCCGAAGATCTTGTACGGCTTGTCCTCGACCAGTCCGAGCTTGATCAGCTCCTGCAGACCCTTGTCGATCTTCGTGAGCTGGGAGCCGGACGCGATCGGGATGACGATCTGGTCGGGCAGCTGCCAGCCGAGCTGCTCGCAGATCTCGTAGGCCAGGGTCTTGGAGCCCTCGCCGTAGTAGGGGCGCAGGTTGACGTTGACGAAGCCCCAGCCCTCGCCCAGCGGGTCGCCGATGAGCTCGGAGCAGAAGCGGTTCACGTCGTCGTAGTTGCCCTCGATGCCGACGAGCTCGCCCCCGTAGACACCGGCCATGACGACCTTGCCCTGCTCCAGGTCGTGCGGGATGAACACGCAGGAGCGGAAGCCCGCCCGGGCGGCCGCGGCGCCGACGGCGCCGGCCAGGTTGCCGGTGGAGGAGCAGGACAGGGTGGTGAAGCCGAAGGCGCGGGCCGCCTCGACGGCGATGGCCACGACGCGGTCCTTGAAGGAGTGCGTCGGGTTGCCCGAGTCGTCCTTCACGTACAGCTTGCCGGTGACGCCCAGCTCCTTGGCCAGGTTCCGCGCGTCCACGAGCTTGGTGAAGCCGGGGTTCAGGCTCGGCTTGGAGGCCACGTCCGCCGGGACCGGCAGCAGCGGCGCGTAGCGCCAGATGTTGTTCGGGCCGGCCTCGATCGCCGCGCGCAGGGCTTCGACGTCTTCAGATGAACCCGTGCCGAGCGGCAGGTCGTAGGCGACTTCCAGCGGCCCGAAGCACTCGACGCAGGCGAAAATGGGGCCGAGCTCGAAGCGGGTGCCGCACTCGCGACAGGAAAGTCCGGTGGCAGGTCCGAGGTCGACAGAGGTAGCGGCAGTCTGTGCAGCCATGATGGCGAGGCCCTTTCTCCTCATCTTCCCCATGGCGCACTTCGCCATGAGACGGAATTGGCACCTTCCCTAGCCGGGGACCTCGCGGGAGTACGTTCGAAAACGCATCGCGAGAACCGACTGGAGGGTTGCCGGGGCTTCAACGGGCCGTGTCCCTCTGCCCCTCTGGATGAGCGGTATGGCACCGGCACACGCGCTCTGTGGCGCGCCGGTGCGTTTGTACGCGGGACCCCCGGCATGCGGTGGTCCTTCGCGTTGTTCAAGACTGTAACCGAAGGGCCGGGCGGTTGAGACAGCCGTCCGAACGGCGAGATGGATCACATTTCGACCGAAACCGCCGATCGACCAGGGAGTGCCGAGAGTGCTGGATGAGGTGGAGCGCTGGCTGGCAGACCGCTCCTGGTCCGCCGCCGACCGACCGCTCGACCAGCTGCTGGACCGGAAACGGGCGGCCGGGACGACGGTCAGCGTGGTGCTGCCGGCGCTCAACGAGGAGGCCACGGTCGGGGAGATCGTGGCGGTGATCCGGCGCGATCTCATCGAGGGCCTCGCGAGCCCCTTGGTGGACGAACTGGTGGTGGTGGACTCCGGCTCCAGCGACCGTACGGCGGAGGTCGCGGCCGCGGCGGGCGCCCGCGTGGTGCACCGGGACGCGATCCTGCCGCGGATCCCCGCGCTGCCCGGCAAGGGCGAGGTGCTGTGGCGCTCGCTGCTCGCCACGACGGGGGACGTCGTCTGCTTCGTCGACGCCGACCTGCGGGACTTCTCGGCGTCCTTCGTCTCCGGGATCGTCGGCCCGCTGCTGACCGATCCGCAGGTGCAGTTCGTCAAGGCCATGTACGACCGCCCGCTGGGCGACGCTCCCGGCCAGGGCGGGCGGGTGACGGAGCTGGTCGCCCGGCCCCTGCTGAACCTGCACTGGCCGCAGCTGGCCGGGTTCGTCCAGCCGCTGGGCGGCGAGTACGCCGTACGGCGCTCCCTGCTGGAACGTTTGCCCTTCCCCGTCGGGTACGGCGTCGAGCTGGGCCTGCTGGTCGACGCGCTGCACACGGTCGGGCTGGACGCGCTGGCCCAGGTCGACGTCGGGGTCCGGCTGCACCGCCACCAGGACGGGCAGGCGCTGGGCCGGATGGCCGCCGCGATCTACCGCACGGCGCAGCTGCGGCTCTCGCGCGCGCACCTCGTACGGCCGGAGCTGACGCAGTTCGAGCGGGGGCCGGACGGGTTCGTCCCGCACACCTACCCGGTGGACACCGAGGAGCGGCCGCCGATGGCCGAGGTCGCGGAGTACGCGGGGCGCCGGGTGGCCTGAGCCCCGGGGGTGTGGCGCACGGCTCGGTTTGAGCCGGGACCGGCCGGGCTAGGTTCGCCCCATGGCTTCCCAGGTACTCGTCGCCGCCAACCGCGGCCCGCTCTCGTACGCCCTCGACGCCGAAGGGACCCTCAGCGCCCGGCGCGGCGGGGGCGGTCTCGTCTCCGGCCTGTCCGCCGCGCTGGCCCGGCAGCCGGAGGCCCTGTGGATCTGCGCGGCCCTCTCGGACGCCGACCGGGAGGCGGTGCGGCGGGGCGTCGCCGAGCCGGGGGTCCGGATGCTGGACATCGATCCCGCCGTGTACGACGGCGCGTACAACGGCATCGCCAACTCGGTGCTCTGGTTCACCCACCACCACCTCTACGACGTCCCGCGCGAGCCGGTCTTCGACGCGGCGTTCCGGCGGCACTGGGAGGCGTACGTCTCCTACAACCGGGCCTTCGCCGAGGCCCTGGCCGAGGAGGCCGGGCCGGGCGCGGCGGTCCTGGTCCAGGACTACCACCTGGCGCTGGTCCCCGGGCAGCTGCGCGAGCTGCGCCCCGACCTGCGGATCGCGCACTTCACGCACACGCCGTGGGCGTCGCCGGAGTTCCTGGGCATGCTCCCGGACGACATCCGCGGGCAGCTGGTGTGGGGGATGCTCGGCGCGGACCGGCTGGGCTTCCACACCCGGGCCTGGGCCCACGACTTCGTGCGCGGCGCGGGGCGGGACGACGCGACCGGCACCGCGGAGCCGTCCTGGCCGACGGGGACCGACGGCCACGGGGTCGCGCACCGGCGGACGCGGCCGGACGGGGGCGGGCCCGGCGAGCGGCGGTTCACGCACGTGACCCCGTACCCGCTCGGCGTGGACGCGGACGACCTGCGGGCGCTCGCGCACCGGCCGGAGGTCGACGACAAGCTGGCGGGGCTGCGGGCGGAGGTCGCGGGCCGCAGGACGATCGTCCGGGTGGACCGCACCGAGCTGTCGAAGAACATCCTGCGCGGGCTGCTGGCCTACCGGGAGCTACTGACGGCGCACCCGCAGTGGCGGGAGCGGGTGGTGCACCTGGCGTCCGCGTACCCGTCCCGGCAGGACCTGGCGGTGTACCGGGCGTACACGGACTCGGTGCGGGAGCTGGCGGCGGAGATCAACGCGGAGTTCGCGACGCCGGACTGGCAGCCGGTGCTGGTCTCCGTCGAGGACGACTTCGCGCGCTCGCTCGCGGCGTACCGGATGGCGGACGTGGCGCTGGTGAACCCGGTGCGGGACGGGATGAACCTGGTGGCGAAGGAGATCCCGGTGGTGTCGGAGGAGGGCTGCGCGCTGGTCCTGTCGACCGGCGCCGGGGCGTACGAGGAGCTGAAGGGCGACGCGATCACGGTGAACCCGTACGACGTCACGGCGACGGCCGAGGCCCTGCACGAGGCGCTGTCCATGCCGCGGGAGGAGCGGGCGGAGCGGACGAAGCGGCTGGCCGCGGCGGCTACGGCGCTGCCCCCGGCGGCCTGGTTCGAGGCTCAGCTGGCGGCGCTGGCCGGCGCCTGAACGGGGGTGGCCGCGGGGCGGCCCGGCAGGCTCAGGGCGAGGGCGCCGAGGAGGAAGCCGTAGCAGGAGACCAGGCCGTGGCCGTTGGCCTGGGCGAACCAGAGCGCGAGGCCGAGGACGGGCACCCCGGCGGCGAGCAGCAGCTCCTTGGCGCTGCCCCCGGGCGTCCCGGCACGGCGTGAGCGCAGGGCGCGCAGCAGGAGGGCGGCGGCGAGGGTCGCGCCGAGGAAGTAGGTGGCGCCCGAGCTGCCGGCGAAGTTGCGGGGGTCGGTGCTGTGGCCGCCGCCGATGCCGATCAGGGCGTCGATGTGCTCCGGCAGCAGGATCCCGGCGAGGAACAGGGCGAGGGTGCGGGGCGCGCCCCAGAACCAGTTCGCCAGCGCGGCGACGGCGGCGAGGGTGGCGATGTTCCACGCGCCGCCGAGGAGGCCGCCGTTCTGCATGAAGACGGCGGTCACGACCCGCCACCAGCCGCTCTCGGCGGGGTCGTCGTCGAGGGCGTCCATGGCTCCGGACCAGCACAGCTGCGTCGCGACCCCGGCGAGGGCGAGCGCGGTCAGGCCCACCGCCGCCCAGGGGACGGGCCGCCCGCGCAGTGTGCCCCGGCCGAGCAGGTCCAGGCCCCCGTTGAACATGATCACCATCAGTGCCGCCGTGGTCACGTTGAACACCAGTGCGCCCATCGCCGCCACCCCCCTTCGGTCGTCGTGGGACGACAGTAGCGCTCCCGGCGGCACCTTTCAAACACTGTTAGAAAATGGGCGTAGGCTGCTCCCATGAAGCTGACGAAGGAACGCATCATCGACGCGGGCATGGCGGAGTTCGCCGAGTCCGGCTTCCACGGCCTGTCCATGCGGCGGGTGGCGCAGCGGCTCGACGCGAAGGCGGGCAGCCTCTACTACCACGTGCCCAGCAAGGCCGTCCTGGTCCAGCTGATGGCGGACCGCGTGGCGCGGCAGGCCTATGACGCGGGCAGCGCGGCGCTGGCCGCGCTGGATCCCGGCGCGGGCTGGCGGGAGCGGGTGGAGGCCCAGGCCCTCACCCTGCGCGCCGGCATCCGGCGGCACGCCGGGGGCGCGGTGATGTTCGCCGACAGCCCGAAGGTGCTGAGCACCGGGGCCCTGTCGGTGATGGAACGGCTGCTGGAGACCCTGCGCGCGGCGGGCGTGCCGGACGAGCACTGCGCGATCGGCGCGGACGTGCTGCTCAGCCACGTCACGGGCTTCGTGCTCCAGGAGCAGAGCGAGTCCCCCGCGGCGCCCGTCACCCCGGAGGAGGGCGCCGCGCTGGTGGCGCGCTTCCCGCTGACCGTGGCCGCCGCGTCGGCCTACGGGGAGGACGAGAAGTTCCTGCGCAGCGTCCGCCTCCTGTGCGCGGGCCTGGCCACGCGGATCCCGTAGGCCGTGGCGCGGCGGCCCGGCCGGGGTCCGTCCGGCCCGGCCGGTCCGTCTAGTCCCGGTCCTGCAGGGCGGTGGCCAGGGCGGCCAGGTAGGCCGTGACGGCGGCGGGGCCGGGGAGGACGATGTCGGCGCGGGCGGCGAGTTCGGGGACTTCGGCCGAGCCGCTGCACACGAGCAGACCGGGCAGACCGTCGGCCCGGCGCTTCTCGACGGCCGCGTACGCCGCGAGGTCGCCGAGGTCGTCGCCCGCGTACAGCACGGCCTCCGCTTCCCGTTCCTCCAGGAACTCGCTCAGCGCGACCCCCTTGTCCATCCCCGGCGGCCGCAGTTCCAGGACGGCCCGGCCCGGCTCGACCATCAGCCCGTGGCGGGCGGCGAGCTCCGCGAGGGGTTCGCGCAGGGCCGCGAAGGCCGCCTCCGGGTCCTCGGCGCGGCGGGTGTGGACGGCCAGCGCCTGGCCCTTCTCCTCGATCCAGGTCCCGCGCCAGGCCCCGATCGCGTCGAGGAAGCCCGGCAGCTCGGCCCGTACGGCGGCCACTCCGGGGTGTTCGGCGGGGGCGTGCACGATGCCGGTGACGGCGTCCCAGCGTTCGGCCCCGTAGTGGCCGAGGACCACGAGGTGCTCCAGTCCGGGCACTCCGGCGAAGCCGCCGTAGCGGACGGCGACCCCGGCCGGCCGGCCGGTGACGACAGCGACCGCCGCGACCTCGGGGGCCAGCTCGGCGAGCGCCGGTACGGCGTCGGCGTGCGCGCGGGCCTGGTCGGGGTCGGGGACGATGTCGGCGAGGGTGCCGTCGAAGTCGAGGGCGACGACGGCCCTGCGGGGTGCGCGGAGGAGGGCTTCGAGTCCCTCGCGTCCGGCTGCGGTGGCGGGCACGGGCATCGGCAGGTCGTGCGGATGGCTCCCCATGCGAACGACCCTACCGGCGCCGCCGGAGCGCGCCCACCCCTTCGCGAAGAGTCACCTAGCGCCGGGCCCGCTGGGCCTCGCGGATCCGGCGGAGGCGGTTGACGGTGCCCGGTGCGTGCTCCAGTGCCCGTGGATCGTCCATCAAGGCGTTGAGCAGCTGGTAGTAGCGGACGGGGGTCAGGCCGAGCCCTTCCCGTATCGCCCGCTCCTTGGCGCCGGGCCCGGACCAGGTTCGTCCCTCGTACGCGAGCACGGCGGCCTCCGTGGCCGTCAGCCGCCCGTCGTCCGTCATACGGCCAGATTAACGCCGCCCACCGACAGCGGGCCGGGCGGGCGGCCGGGCGGCCTCAGTGCTCGCCGTCCGCCTTCCGCGCGTTCGTCGCGATGTCCTCCAGCACCTTGGCGGGCTGGCCGCCCGGCTGGACGGACCGGCCGATGTTCTGCTTGATCTCTTCGCTGACCCCGGCCCAGGACTTCTTGCCGACCGGGTACAGGCGGGCGGTCGGCAGGGCGGCCAGGAAGGTCTTCAGCTGGGCCGCCGAGCCGCCGGTGCCGGCCTCCATGGCCCGGTAGCCGCTGGTGGTGACGGGCAGCAGGTCGTACATGGAGGTGAAGGCGGTCACGTTCTTCGCCGAGTACAGGTGGTCCAGGAACTTCCCGGACTCCTTCTGGTGGCCGTTCTTGAACGCCATGACCCAGTCCGCGACGCCCATCGCGGAGTGGTCGGTCCCGTCGGTGGTCGGCATCTGCACCATGCCGAACTTCACGCCCTTGCCGGCGGCCTGCTTGAGCAGCGTGGGGTGGCCGTTGAGCATGCCCACCTCACCCCGGGTGAAGGCGTCGAAGGCGGCCTGGCGGTCCAGCTTGCCCGGCTCGACGGGGCCGGTCAGGCCCTGTCCGACCAGCTTGTCGCGCAGGAACTCGAAGGACTTCACGTTCTCCGGGGAGTCGATCGCGTACGCCTCCTCGTTGTCGGTGTAGCCGCCGCCGCCCGCGAGCATCCACATCATCGACTCGGCCTGGGCCTCCTCGCGGCCCAGCGGCACCGCGAAGGGGGTGGGCACGCCCGCGCCCTTGAGCTTCTTGGCGGCCGCTTCCAGGTCCGCCCAGCTCTTGGGCTGCCACGGCGTCGAGCCGTCCTTGGGGATGACCCCGGCGTCGCCGAGCAGCTTGGTGTTGTAGAAGAGCAGCCGGGTGCTGGCCACGAAGGGCATGCCGTACTGGACCCGCTTGACCTTGCCCGCGTCGGCGAGCGGCGCGAGGAAGTCGGCCTCGGTGGTGACGGAGAGCAGCTCGTCGGCGGTGTAGAGCTTGCCCGCCTCCGCGTAGTCGGCGTAGGCGCCGATCTGGGCGATGTCGGGGGCCTTTCCGGCCTTGACCATCGCGGCGACCTTGGCGTCGACCTCGGACCAGGAGTAGACGCTGACCTCGACGTGGACGTTCGGGTTGTCCTTCTCGAACGAGTTGGCGAGGCCCTTCCAGTAGGTCGCGGAGGAGTTCTGCGGATTGTCGCCGTAGTCGGCCGCCACGACCCGCAGGGTCACCTCGTTGTCCCCGCTGAGACCCGACACGGCTCCACAGCCCGTCAGCGTCACGGCGGTCAGGCACAGCGCGGCCCCGGCTGCGGCCAGGCTCAGGTAACGGCCCTTCACGGTTCTCGATCCACCCCTGGTTGTACGTACGATTCCCGTAAGGTCTACACCACTTTGGCGGCTCCTCCACATCCGGAACGGCGCTGCGCCCGGACTGTGTCCGGACCGTAGCCGGACCAAGGTCCCGATTTTGTACGGCAGCTCAACAATCCCCTCCATTGGACTAGACCTTTGCCTCCCGAGCACGCGAGACTGTCTCCTGTGAAACCCGTGAAACACGTCATCGCCCTCGATGTGGGCGGCACCGGGATGAAGGCCGCCCTCATCGCCCGGGGGCCCCACCCAGCGGCAGCCGGAGGAGGAACCCTGCTGTACGAAGGGCGCCGCGCCACCGGCCGCGAGCGGGGCCCCGAGGCCGTCGTCGAGACGATCCTGGACTTCGCCGACGAGCTGCTGCACCTGGGCCGCGAACGCTTCGGAACGGCCGCCTCCGCCGCCGGAGTGGCCGTCCCGGGCATCGTCGACGCCGAACGGGGCACCGCCGTCTACGCCGCCAACCTCGGCTGGCGCGACGTACCGCTGCGCGAGCTGCTCACCGCCCGCCTCGGCGGCATCCCCGTCGCCCTCGGCCACGACGTCCGCACGGGCGGACTCGCCGAAGGCCGCATCGGCGCGGGCAGGGGCGCCGACCGCTTCCTGTTCGTCCCGCTGGGCACCGGCATCGCCGGAGCCATCGGCATCGCCGGCCACATCGAGGCCGGGGCCCACGGCTACGCGGGAGAGATCGGCCACATCGTGGTCCGCCCCGGCGGCCCCGCCTGCGGCTGCGGGCAGCACGGCTGCCTGGAGACCCTGGCCTCCGCAGCCGCCGTCTCCCGCGCCTGGGCCGCCGCCTCCGGCGACCCCGGGGCCGACGCCGCGGACTGCGCCAAGGCCGTCGAGTCGGGCGACGCGCGCGCCCGCGAGGTCTGGCTGGCCGCCATCGGCGCGCTCGCCGACGGGCTGGTCACCGCGATCACCCTGCTGGACCCGCGCACGCTGATCATCGGTGGCGGGCTGGCCGAGGCGGGGGAAACCTTGTTCACACCACTACGGACGGCCGTCGAGGAGCGCGTGACGTTCCAGCGGCTGCCCGAGATCGTTCCGGCGGCCCTCGGGGACACCGCCGGATGCCTGGGCGCAGGGCTGCTCGCCTGGGACCTACTCGCCACGGAGGTACCTGCCTGATGTCCGGAAGCGCACACAGCACCGTTCTCTCCGGCGCCAGGGTGGTCCTGCCCACCGGGACCGTCGCGGGCGGCCGCGTGATCGTCGAGGGCGACCGCATCGCGGGCAGCGCCCGCGAGGGCGCCGAGGTCCTCGACCTGACCGGGCACTGGCTCGTCCCCGGCTTCGTGGACATGCACAACCACGGCGGAGGCGGCGCCTCCTTCACCTCCGGCACCCCCGAGGAGGTCCTCAAGGGCGTACGGACCCACCGCGAGCACGGCACCACCACCCTCGTCGCCTCCACCGTCACCGGCGACCTCGACGAACTGGCCCGCCGCGCCGCCCTGCTCGCCGAGCTCACCCAGCAGGGCGAGATCGCCGGCATCCACTTCGAGGGCCCCTTCATCAACCCCTGCCGCAAGGGCGCCCACAAGGAGGACCTGCTCCGCGACCCCGACCCGGCCGAGGTCCGCAAGCTGATCGACGCCGCGCACGGCACCGCCCGCATGGTCACCCTCGCCACCGAGCTGCCGGGCGGGCTGGACTCCGTACGGCTGCTGGCCGAGCACGGGGTCATCGCCGCGATCGGCCACACGGACTCCACGTACGACCAGACGCGCCAGGCCATCGACGCGGGCGCGACCGTCGCCACCCACCTCTACAACGCGATGCCCGGCCTCGAACACCGCGCCCCCGGGCCGATCGCCGCGCTGCTGGAGGACGAGCGGGTCACCGTCGAGCTGATCAACGACGGCACCCACCTGCACCCGGCGATGCTGGAGCTGGCCTTCCACCACGCGGGCGCCCACCGCGTCGCGCTGATCACCGACGCCATGGACGCCGCCGGCTTCGGCGACGGCACCTACCACCTCGGCCCGCTGGAGGTCGAGGTCAAGGACGGCGTCGCCCGGCTCGTGGAGGGCGGCTCCATCGCCGGCTCCACCCTGACCCTGGACACCGCGTTCAAGCGGTCGGTGACGGTGGACCGGCTCCCGGTGGAATCCGTGGTCCAGGCGATCTCGGCCAACCCCGCGAAGCTCCTCGGCCTCTACGACCAGGTCGGCTCGCTGGAACCCGGCAAGTACGCCGACCTGGTCGTCCTCGACGCCGCGTTCGGCGTCAAGGGCGTCATGCGGCGCGGCGAATGGATCGTCAACCCGCTGTCCTGAGCGGCCTTTCGGCTGTACGGAGAAAGGCGGCGGGCCCCACGGACTGGGCCCGCCGCCCTCGATTTGGCATGATCCCGGCATTCACCGAGACCGGGGCTGGCCATGATCCTCACCGTGACGCTCAACACCGCACTCGACGTCACCCACCGGGTGCCGCGACTGCTCCCGCACGCCTCCCACCGGGTCACCGGTGTCGCCGAACGCCCGGGCGGCAAGGGCCTGAACGTGGCCCGCGTGCTCGCCGCGCTCGGCCATCCGGTGACGGCCACCGGCTTCGCGGGCGGACCGTCCGGCGCGCTCGTACGCGAACTCCTGGCGGACACCCCCGGGGTGACGGACGCCCTGCTGGCCTGCGCGGGCACCACCCGGCGCACCCTGGCCGTCGTCGACGAAGCCACCGGCGACACCACCCAGTTCAACGAACCCGGCCCGCAGATCTCCGCCGCCGAGTGGACCGCCTTCCAGGCCCGGTACGCCGAACTCCTCACCGGGGCCCGCGCGGTGGCGCTGTGCGGCAGCCTGCCCCCGGGCGTGCCGGTCGGCGCCTACGCCGTCCTCGTACGGGCGGCCCGCGCGGCCGGCGTCCCCGTGCTCCTCGACACCGGCGGCGAGGCCCTGCGCCGCGGGGTCGCCGCCCGGCCGGAGATCATCAAGCCGAACGCCGCCGAGCTGGCGGAGCTGACCGGCTCCCGCGACCCGCTCCCCGCCACCCGCGACGCCCGCCGCCGGGGCGCCCGCGCGGTAGTCACCTCCCTGGGCCCGGACGGCCTCCTCGCCGCCACCCCCGAGGGCACCTGGCAGGCGACCCCGCCCCACCGCCTGGCCGGAAACCCCACCGGCGCGGGCGACTCCGCGGTGGCGGGCCTCCTGTCCGCCCTGACGGAGGGCCTCGACTGGCCGGCCCGCCTCACCCGCGCCACGGCCCTCTCGGCGGCCACGGTCCACGCCCCGGTGGCGGGCGAATTCGACCCCCGCACCTACGAGGAGGTACGGGGGTCGGTGAAGGTCACGCCGCTCTAGCCGCGGCCGGGACGGGTCAGCCCTGCTCGAGCCAGAGCTGGTCGATGTTGACGTTGCACTTGTTCCCGGCCTCGCACGACATCTTTATCGTGTTGGTCCCCTTGTTCAGGGTCACCTGGCCCCAAGTGGTCTGCCAGCCGTTCTCCCAGTCGCCCTTCGGCGAGTTGGCGAAGTTGCGCATGTTGAGCGGCGTGCTGTTGGGCTTCCCGTTCACGGCCAGGGTGGCGTTCGCGTCCTCACCCGGGATGCCGAAGCGCACGTAGAACCGGTACGTGCCGCCCTTGGGCAGGTCCAGGGTCCAGGTCAGCGCCGCACCGGGCTGGTTGAAGTTGCCGACGTACTGGCCCCCGCTGCTCTTGGCACCGGGAACCGCCGTCATCAGCGTCGCACCGCCCGTGAGCGCCATGCCCGTACTGGCGGCCTCGCCCTTCGGAAGCGGGGCCTGGGAGGGCTGCGGGGAGCCGCTGGGCTGCCCGGAAGCCGGGTTCGGCTGGGGCGCGGCGGACTGCTGGTTCTGCTGGTTCGCCTTGTCCTTCGGCTTGTCGCCGTCCTTGTTGCCGAAGGTGACCGCCGCGCCGATGCCGATCGCGACCGCCGCGACCACGGCCACCGCCGCGATGAGCATGCCCTTGCGGCTGGAGCCGCCGCCACCGCCGTGGCCGCTCCGGCCGCCGCCGCCCGGGAGCGGGACCTGCTGGGTGTACTGCTGCTGGGCGGGGACGCCGTAGCCGCCCGCCTGGAGCGCCTCGGGAGCCTGGTACTGCGCCTGGTAGGCCGGCGGCTGCTGCTGCGGCGGCACCTGGCCGCGCTGGCCGCCGTAGGTCCGCTCGCCGACCGTCCGTACCTGGTTGTACGAGGTGCGGGGGACGCCGGGCTGCGTGCCGGGCTGACCACCGCCCGTCGGGCCCGGGTAGCCGTATCCACCGCCCGAGGCGGGCGGGGCGGCACCGGCGGCCTGGCCGTCCGCGTAGAGGTAGCCGAACGGATCGTCGTCCTCGGGCTGGTTCGCCCCACCGTGCGGGCCGTTGTTCGCGGGCGTCGTCATCGCAGGTCACTCCTTTCGACCCACGGGAGCCTACCCCGAACACGTGCGCCCACGAGCGGCCGATCAGACTACCCGGCCCGCCGGTGTGCCTTGGAACGGGACCTTTTCTCGATGTACATCCGCTGGTCGGCGGAGCGCAGCACCTCGTCCGCCGACATCCCGCAGCTGGCCCAGCCGATGCCGAAACTCGCCCCCACACGGACCGCGCGCCCGTCCACGCGGATCGGCGGGATGATCGCGTTGCGCAGCCGTACGGCGAGGTCGGCGGCGTCGGCCGCGCCCAGGCCGTCGGCGAGGACGACGAACTCGTCACCACCCAGCCGGGCGACGGTGTCACCGTCCCTGACGCCCGTCGTGAGCCTGCGGGCCACCTCGATCAGAACGGCGTCGCCCGTGTGGTGCCCGAACCGGTCGTTGATCGACTTGAACCCGTCGAGGTCGCAGAAGAGGACCGCGAGCCCCTTCGTCCCGTCGTCGATGTCCGTGGCGGGCGCCACCGTGTGCACGTGGTGGTCGTACGGGCCGCCGTCCGGGTGGGATACGAAGGCGCCCCCGGGGTACTCGAAGGGCTCCGGCGCCCCCGCCCCGGCCGGGGCCCCGACGGGAGGGAAGCCGTGGCCGGCGCCCTCGTACCCGTCGGCCCGAAAGCCGTGCTCGCCCGCACCACCCGCCTCGGGGCGCGGCTCGAAGGCGGCGTCGAGCGCCTCGACGGCGGTGGCCCGCACCGACTGGGGCCGCCGGCACAGCCGGGCGCCGAGCCGCGAGCGCAGCTCGGCGCTGTTGGGCAGGCCGGTGAGGGAGTCGTGGCTGGCGCGGTGCGCGAGCTGGAGCTCGTGCCGCTTGCGCTCCTCGATGTCCTCGACGTGCGTGAGCAGGAAGCGGGGGCCGTCGGCGGCGTCCGCGACGACCGAGTTGCGCAGCGAGACCCATACGTACGTGCCGTCGCGCCGCCCCAGCCGCAGCTCGGCCCGGCCGCCCTCGGCGGAGGTCCTCAGCAGGGTCCCGATGTCCTCGGGGTGCACCAGGTCGGAGAAGGAGTAGCGGCGCAGCACGGAGGCGGGCCGGCCGAGGAGGCGGCACAGGGCGTCGTTGGTGCGCAGCAGCCGGCCGTGCTGGTCGCCGCCCATCTCGGCGATGGCCATGCCGCTGGGCGCGTACTCGAAGGCCTGCCGGAACGACTCTTCACTGGCCCGCAGCGCCTGCTGTTCTCGTTCCAGCCGGACGAGGGCCCGTTGCATGTTCGCCCGCAGCCGTGCGTTGCTGATCGCAATCGCGGCTTGGAATGCGTACATCTGGAGCGCTTCGCGCCCCCAGGCGCCGGGGCGGCGCCCGTTGCGCGGTCTGTCCACCGAAATGACACCCAGAAGTTCCCCGCCGGTCGCGTACATGGGGGCGTACAGCCGGTCCTCGGGGTGCCACTCGCCCTCGAACCGCGGATCGGGGCCGTCGGTGTGCCACTGGGGGACGTCGTCCTCGATCAGGACCCAGCCCTCGGTGTGCGGGATGAAGCGCAGCCCGTCCCAGTCCTCGCCCATCGTCAGCCGGCGCTCCCAGGAGGGGCGGGAACCGACGCGTCCGGTGATCAGGGCCTCGGCGGCCGGGTCGCCGGCGAAGGCGGCGACGACGAGATCCCCGTCAGGGCGTACGAGATTGACACAGGCGAGTTCGTAGCCGAGGCCGCGCACGATGCCGTCCACGACGGTCTGCAGAGTGTCCGCCAGGCTCCGGGCCGTATTGAGTTCGGCCACCACCTGGTGCAGCTGCCGCAGGGTCGCAAGACGGACGTACGGCTCCGACTCGGTCTCCATTGCTCGCTCTCCCCGAGACCTCGACAGCAACTCCAGGTTTGTCATCGGCGTTTCGTTGCGGTGTCCCGTCCACTGAATCACAGTGAGCTGTGCGGCAGGTACACAGGGTCAACAAATCTTGCTCTCTGTGACTCAAGTCACATGAGATGAATAACGGCGCACTCTGGGCGGGGTGTTGAGTGGGAGCGCTCCCCCACCTTCTCGTGAGCAAACGATACGCCCGGGCCTAGGCCGCGGGGCGGGGACGCGGCTCGGACCAGCGCCCGATGTGCGCCGCACGGCGGCGGGACTAGCGTTCGGGACGTGCCGAAGACGACCCTTGTGCCCCCGCTGCCCCCCGTACCGACCACCACCCCCCATCCTGAGGGGGTGAGCAACGACGAGTTCCGGGCGGCCATGTCCCGGCTGGCGGCGGGCGTGTGCCTGATCACCGCGCACGAGCCCGCCTCGACCGCCGACGGGCCGCGCGGCGAGGACGTCGGGATGACGGCCACCGCCTTCATGTCCGTCTCCCTGGACCCGCCGCTGGTCCTGGTCAGCGTCCGCGAGGGCTCGCGGATGGACGACCTGCTGGCGGAGCAGCCGCTGTGGGCGGTCTCCGTCCTCGCCGACTCCCAGCTCCAGGTCGCGGGCCGCTTCGCCATGAAGAACCGGATCAGCGACCGGCTGCTGTTCGAGGGCCTGCCCCACGTGCGCGGCGCGGTCAGCGGGGCGCCGCTGCTGACGGGGGCGCTGGCCACCCTGGAATGCCGTACGGAGTCCCGCGTCGAGGCGGGCGACCACACGCTGGTCATCGGCCGGGTCCTGGGCGCGGCCCTGCCGGTCCCGGACGCGCCGCCGCTCACGTACTTCCGCGGGCGCTACCGGCACCTGGCGCCGTAGCCCAGTAGAGGGGTGTGGGTCCTACCAGTCGCGGCCGGTGCGGCCGCGCTTCGTCTCGCCGCGGGCCTTCTTCTCCCGCAGACGGCGCTCGTTGATCCCCCGCGGGATCTTCGTGGCGCGGCGCGCCTTCGGCGGCGGGGCCGTGGCCTCCGCCAGCAGCGAGGCCAGCCGGACCAGGGCCATCTCCCGGTTGCGGAACTGCGAGCGGTGCTCGGAGGCCCGTACCGTCACCACCCCGTCCACCAGCCGGGACGCGAGCCGCTCCAGCGCCCGTTCCTTCCACACGTCCGGCAGCGCCTTGGTCGCCCCCAGGTCGAAGAGCAGCTCCACCCGCGAGTCGGAGGTGTTCACGTGCTGCCCGCCCGGCCCGGAGGAACGCGAGAAGCGCCAGGCGAGCTCCCCCTCGGGGAGCGCGACCGAACCGCGGATGACATAGGGACCAGGCATGCCCCCTATGATCGGCCCCCGCCACCGCCCCCGTCACCCCGATTTCGGGGCCGCTCCGGGCCATGTGGAACCTACGGGCCCCCTCGCCGCGTTATGCAGGTCAGCAGTAACTTGACCACGACCACGCAGCGCGGTCATGTGACGAAGAAGGGACACCAGTCAAAATGGCAGTAAGCCTGTCCAAGGGCGGCAACGTCTCGCTCACGAAGGAGGCCCCGGGCCTCGGCGCCGTCACGGTCGGCCTCGGCTGGGACACCCGCACCACCACCGGCGTCGACTTCGACCTCGACGCCTCCGCCATCGCGGTCAACGCCATGGGCAAGGTCGTCTCCGACGGCCACTTCGTGTTCTTCAACAACAAGACCACGCCGGACGGCACCATCGTCCACACCGGTGACAACCGCACCGGCGAGGGCGCGGGCGACGACGAGGCCATCAACGTCAACCTCGCCGGCCTCCCCGCCGACGTCGACAAGATCGTCTTCCCGGTCTCGATCTACGACGCCGAATCCCGCAGCCAGAACTTCGGCCAGGTCCGCAACGCGTACATCCGCGTCGTGAACCAGGCCGGCGGCGCCGAGATCGCCCGCTACGACCTCTCCGAGGACGCCGCCACCGAGACCGCCATGGTCTTCGGCGAGCTCTACCGCAACGGCGCCGAGTGGAAGTTCCGCGCGGTCGGCCAGGGCTACGCCTCCGGCCTCACCGGCATCGCGCAGGACTTCGGCGTCAACGTCTGACCTGCCGGTCGGGATCCGAAGCGCGCGTCCGCGCCGGCGAAGCCCCCTCCCCGAGCCCGGGGCAGGGGGCTTCGCTACCGTTCGGCAGGTGATCCTCCAACCGCTCGTCCCCGTGGACGGCGCCCTGCCCGGCCCGGTCCTCACCGAGGTCGCCACGCTCTACGCGACGAACCACGCCTTCTTCGAGCTGACCGGCGACTTCCCCGACCCGGCCCGCATCACCGTCGAACAGGTCGCCGCCGCACTCGCCGACGAACTCGCGCCCGAGGGCGCCGAGGTGCTGCTGGCCCGCTCCGCCGGCCGGCTCGTCGGCCTGGCCGTCACCCTCGACCACCACCCCGACCCGGCCGCCGCCGACCCGGACCCGTGGATCGGCCTCCTCCTCATCGACTCCACCGCGCACCGCGAGGGCCACGGCCGCGCCGTCGCCACCCTGGTCGAGGACCGCTTCCGCACCGCGGGCCGGACGGGCGTGCGGCTCGCCGTACTGGAGAACAACCCCGCCGGCCTCGCCTTCTGGCAGACCCAGGGCTACTCGGAGCTCCGTCGCACCGAGGACCGCGAACACGGCCGCCCGTGCCGGGTCCTGCGCAAGGCCCTGTGACCCGGCCTCAGACCGTCGGCCGTCCCTCGCCGTAGAGCCACACGTCCCACACCTTCTTCAGGTCGTGGCCCGTGCGCTGCTGCGCGTACGCGGTGAAGTCGGCCGTGCTCGCGTTCCCGTGCCGGTGATCGGCGGCCCAGCCGCGCAGCAGGTCGAAGAACTTCACGTCCCCCACCTCCTGCCGGATCCGGTGCAGGACCATCGCGCCCCGGTAGTACACCGGCTCGTCGGAGATGTTCCCGGGACCGGGCGGCGACCCCGGCGGGAAGGCCGCCCAGTCGCTGCCGGCGTCCCGGTCCACCGAGGTGTCACCGGCCAGGAAGGCGTCGAAACGGCGCTGCGCGCTCACCCCGCCCCGGTCCTCCGACCACAGCCACTCCGCGTACGTCGCGAAGCCCTCGTTGAGCCACATGTCCTTCCAGGACTTCGGCGACACCGAGTCGCCGAACCACTGGTGCGCCAGCTCGTGCAGGACCAGCACCTCGTCGGGAGCGCCCGAGTAGACCGGCTTCGTCTGCGTCTCCAGCGCGTACGAGAGGCTCTGCGACGGCATCACGATCGAACCGGCCGTACCGAAGGGGTAGGGACCGAACTTCGCGCTCCCCCACTCCACGATCTCCGGCAGCCGCGCCAGCGCGGGCGCGCTGCCCGCCACCTCGCCGGGGGCCACGGCCTCGTAGACGGCCACGCCCGAGGCGGTCCGCCCCGTCGTCACCTTGAACTTCCCGACGGCGACCGTCGCGAGGTAGCTCGCCATCGGCTCGGGGCTGTGCCACGCGAACTCGGTCTGCCCGTCCGCGACCTCCTTGCGGGAGCGCAGCTCACCGTTGGAGACGGCCTCGTAGCCGTGCGGGACGGTGACGGTGATGTCGTACGTGGCCTTGTCGCTGGGGTGGTGGTTGCCGGGGAACCAGCCCATCGACCCCACCGGCTCACCGACCGCCACCGCACCGTCCTCGACGGCGATCCAGCCCTCCTTGGAGCCGTCCGGGTCGACGACGGGCTTCGGGCGGCCGCCGTAGTCGATCTCCGTACGGAAGACCTCGCCCTTCTTGAGGTCCTTGGCCGGGCGGACCGTCAGCTCGTTGCCGGTCCGGTTGTAGCGGGCGCCGGCGCCCTGCACGTCCACGCTCTCGACCTTGAGGCCGCTCAGGTCCAGGTTGAAGGAACTGAGGCCCTGCTCGGCGCGGGCGGTGATGACGGCCGTGGCGTGCAGCTGCCCGTCGGCGGGGTCGTAGGCGAGATCGAGGTCGTAGTGCTCGACCTGATAGCCGCCGTTGCCCGCCCGGGGGAAGTACGGATCGCGCAGCCCGGACGCACCGGGCCGCCCCTGCACCGTGGCGCCCGTACACCCCGCGGTGAGGGCGAGGAGGACGGCGAGTGCGGGGGCGGCGAGGCGAACGAACGCGCGATGTTCCACGCGCCCGATCCTAAGCGGGCGCCCGGGACGGGGGCGGGGTCTCCTACTGGCCCAGGGAGTCGACGCCGGCCTTGGCGAACTTCTCGTCCAGGTCCCCGCTCGGGGCGCCGGCCACGCCGATGCCGGCGACCGGGGCGCCCTTGGCCTGGACCGGGGCGCCGCCCGCGAGGAAGAGGGTGCCGGGGATGTCCTTCAGGTTCGGGGTCTGCGCGAGACGGCCCGCGAGCACCGAGGTCGGGGCGTTCCAGGACACGGCGGTGAAGGCCTTGCGCTGCGCCGACTCGTAGGACTGCGGGCCCGCGCCGTCGCCGCGCAGGGTGACGATGGTGTTGCCGTTGCGGTCCACCACCGCGACCGTCACCTTCTGGTTCTCCTTCGACGCGGCCTGGAGGGCGGCCTGGGCGGCACGGGTGGCGGCGTCGATGGTGAGGTGCGTCGAGGTGGTGAAGTTGCGGTCGTCGTCCTTCTTCGCCGCCGCCTGGACGGGGGCGGGGGTGGCGCTCGCGCTGACGGCACCGAAGGTACCGGCGCCGAGGGCGACGGCGAGGGCGGTACCGGTGAGGACGCGGGTACGAGTGTTCATGGCGGCTGCTCCTGGTGATCGTCTGCTCGACTGGCTCCCTCCAACCCTCCGCCGAAACCCACCCCGCCCCCGTCCCCGTACCGGCTCCCCCACCCGACCACACCGGCTGACCCGGGGGTCATCCGATCGGCCGATGCGGGGGCCCTGGCCGGGCGGTTCTCCTGGGGTGAGCCGGTGCCCTGGCCGGGCGGGGTCCCGGATCCGCTGCCCTGGCCGGGCCACCTCCATCCTCACCGGCCACCGTCAGCCTCGCCGGCCACCGTCAGCCTCGCCGGCGTTTGAGGCGCGGGGGTCCGGGGGCTGGCCCCCGGCAACGGACCCGCGCACCAACCACTACGCCGCCCACCTC
>NZ_JBHWBP010000017.1:0-46785 GCF_042735575.1 Streptomyces sp. NPDC059564
CGGAGTACCCCTCCTCCTCCAGCATCTCTTTCAGATCCAGACGGATGAGCGCCTCGTCCTCGGCGATGACGACCCGGGTCGTCAGCGGCGGAACGTGCGACTGGTCGGCGTCGGGCGTGGGCGTCGACTCGTGCTCGGCGGTCACGGGGGCTCCTCTTTGCGGGGCGCTGCTGCTTGTATGAGCCTACCTAGCAGCGCCGCCGCATGGTCACCCGGTACACTCCGACGTGCGACCCTGCCGGGTTGGTGGAATGGCATACACGGATGTCTCAAACACATCTGCCCGTGAGGGCTTGCGGGTTCGAGTCCCGCACCCGGCACCTTGTCCTAAAAGCGGACGTTCACCTTCGCGTGAACGTCCGCTTTTTGCTACATACGGCGACGCCCAGTCACTCAGAGTGTTGACATGGAATTCCACAGTCTGGAAACCCGCCAAACGGCCCTCACCATGCTGCGCGGAGGCGCGAAGAACGTCGACGTGGCGCGCGATCTGGGCGTACCCCTCGGCACCGTGAGCTACTGGAAGCACGTGGACCGCGCCAAGCGCGGCGAGGCGGTCGGCATACGCCCCTCCCTCCTCTGCCCGAGGTGCGACCAACGGGAGCTGGACGCGGCCGCCTACGCCTACCTCTTGGGCCTCTACCTCGGCGACGGCCACATCAGCCACTATGCGAAGCACAAAGTGCCCAGCCTGATGATCACGCTCGACGACGCATGGCCAGGCATCCAGGACGCAGCCGAGGCCGCCCTCCGAGCGGTGTTTCCGCACAATGCCACTTGCCGGGTCCGCACCCCGGGCGCACACAACATCAAGGTGTACTTCAAGCACCTACCCTGCCTGTTCCCGCAGCACGGGCCCGGGAAGAAGCATGAGCGGCGGATCGTCCTCGAAGGCTGGCAGCAGGAGATCGTCGACGCGCACCCCTGGGAGTTCATCCGGGGGCTGATTCATTCCGATGGGTGTCGGATCACCAACTGGACCGTGCGGAACGGCAAGCGGTACGAGTACCCCCGGTACTTCTTCACCAACAAGTCGGACGACATCCGGAAGCTCTGCACCGACACCCTCACCCAGGTCGGCGTCCGGTGGACCGTGCTCGCGCGGGGTAGTGACCCCTTCAACGTCTCCGTCGCGCGGAAGGAATCCGTCGCACTCATGGATGCGCACATCGGGCCCAAGTACTGAGCGGGGCGCGGCATAGGCTGGGGGGAGGACTACGAGGGGACCCCCGCGATGAGCGACAAGGCTCGGAAGCTGTTCGATGCGCTGGATCTGGATCACAACGGTGAGCTGACGCGTGTCGAGGTGATCTCGGCGTTGCGGAGCAAGGGGCCGACGTTGGCGGCTCAGGGGGATCTGCCGTTCTGGGGGCTCGGGGATGCGGATGCGTCGTCGGCGTTGTTCGATGCGGCTGATCAGAACGGGGACGCGGTGTTGAGCTTCGAGGAGTTCGCGGCCGTCGTGGATCGGCGCTTCGGCTGGTGAAACCGTGCGGGTGTTCGTGGATCGCGTGTTAGGTTGTTTCTGTAGTGATCGTTAGCGAATGCAGGGGGAGTCTGTCATGGAACGAATCGCACTGGTCACGGGTGGCAGCCGGGGCATCGGCCGGGCCATCGCCGAGCGGCTCGCCGCCGACGGGCTCACGGTCGTGCTGACGTACGCCGGGAACGAGGCGGCCGCGCGGGACGTCGTCGAGGGGATCGAGGGCAAGGGCGGGCGGGCCCGTGCCGTGCGGGCCGAGTTCGGGGGGCACGGGGACGCGGCCGCGCTCTGGGCGGCGTACGACGGGCTGGGGCTGGGGCCGGTCGACGTGCTGGTCAACAATGCCGGGATCGGGCTGCCGGTGCCGCTCGGCAAGGTCACCGAGGAGGAGTTCGACCACGTCTTCGCGGTGAACGTCCGGGCGCCGTTCTTCGTGGTCCAGGAGGGCCTGGGGCGGTTGCGCGACGGGGGCAGGGTCATCAACATATCCAGCGGCGCGGCGCGGATCGCGATGCCGGAGATCCTCGCCTACGGGTCCACGAAGGGGGCCCTCGACAACCTGACGCTGAACCTCGCGAAGGCGTTGGGCCCGCGCGGGATCACCGTCAATTCGGTGGCTCCGGGGATCGTCGACACGGACGTCAACGCGGGCTGGCTGCGGGGCAATGCCGAGGCCGAGGCGCACGCCGCTTCGTTGGCGGCGCTCGGCCGGGTGGGGCGTCCGGAGGACATCGCCGATGTGGTCGGCTTCCTGGCGTCGGACGCCGGCCGGTGGGTGACCGGCCGGGTGGTCGACGCGACCGGCGGGGCCGGGCTGTAGCCCGTCGCCCCGGCCGGAGGGGGTCGGGCTAGCGGACGGCGTCGCCGATGCGGTGGATGCGCACGAGGTTGGTCTTGCCGCTGACGCCGGGGGGCGAGCCGGCGGTGATGACGACGACGTCGCCGGGGACGCAGCGTCCGATGCGCAGGAGTTCTTCCTCGACCTGGGCGACCATCGCGTCGGTGGAGTCGACGTGGGGGCCGAGGAAGGTCTCCACGCCCCAGGTGAGGTTGAGCTGGGAGCGGGTGGCGGCGTCGGGGGTGAAGGCGAGCAGCGGGATGGGTGAGCGGTAGCGGGAGAGGCGTCGGACGGTGTCGCCGCTCTGGGTGAAGGCGACGAGGAATTTGGCGCCGAGGAAGTCGCCCATTTCGGCGGCGGCGCGGGCGACGGCTCCGCCCTGGGTGCGGGGCTTGCTGCGTTCGGTGAGCGGGGGGAGGCCCTTGGCGAGGATGTCTTCTTCGGCGGCTTCGACGATGCGGGCCATGGTGCGGACGGTTTCGACGGGGTGTTTGCCGACGCTGGTTTCGCCGGAGAGCATGACGGCGTCGGTGCCGTCGATGACGGCGTTGGCGACGTCGGAGGCTTCGGCGCGGGTGGGGCGGGAGTTTTCGATCATCGAGTCGAGCATTTGGGTGGCGACGATGACGGGCTTGGCGTTGCGCTTGGCGAGTTTGACGGCGCGCTTTTGGACGATGGGGACTTGTTCCAGGGGCATTTCGACGCCGAGGTCGCCGCGGGCGACCATGATGCCGTCGAAGGCGGCGACGATCTCGTCGATGTTGTCGACGGCCTGGGGCTTTTCGATCTTTGCGATGACGGGGAGGCGTCGGCCTTCTTCGTCCATGATGCGGTGGACGTCTTGGATGTCGTTGCCGCTGCGGACGAAGGAGAGGGCGATGACGTCGGCGCCGGTGCGCAGGGCCCAGCGGAGGTCTTCGATGTCTTTTTCGGAGAGGGCGGGGACGGAGACGGCGACGCCGGGGAGGTTGAGTCCCTTGTGGTCGGAGACCATGCCGCCTTCGATGACGCGGGTGTGGACGCGGGGTCCGTCGACGGCGGTGACTTCGAGGGTGACGCGGCCGTCGTCGACGAGGATGCGTTCGCCGGTGGTGACGTCGTTGGCGAGGCCCTTGTAGGTGGTGCCGCAGGTGTGGCGGTCGCCTTGGTGGTCTTCGACGGTGATGGTGAACTCGTCGCCGCGTTCAAGGAGTACGGGGCCTTCGTGGAAGCGGCCGAGGCGGATCTTCGGGCCTTGAAGGTCGGCGAGGATGCCGACGCTGCGGCCGGTTTCGTCGGAGGCCTTGCGTACGCGCAGGTAGCGCTCTTCGTGTTCGGCGTAGGTGCCGTGGCTGAGATTGAAGCGGGCGATGTCCATTCCGGCTTCGACCAGGGCTTTGATCTGGTCGTATGAGTCGGTGGCGGGGCCCAGGGTACATACGATTTTCGCTCGGCGCATGGGTCGAGCGTATGCCCCTACCAGGCGGTAGGAAATTGGTTCCGGGTGTCCACTCAACAACCTTTGGGCAAAAGCTTGTTGACAATTGTTGAATGTGCATTGGGGTGCTCTGATGAGCACCCCGACAGGGGCACGGGTTCGGCGTTTCGTGCGGGTTTCAGAGCTGCGGCGGGGTCATCGTGAAGCGGGCGTTCACCTGGGCGTAGACGGTCTGCCGCTGGGGTTCGAGGTCGAGGGGCGGGGCGCCGGCGTCGTCGGTTCCGCCGAAGGACATGGCGCGCATCATGCCGCCGGGGGCGGCCATGGCGACGGGGACGGCGTTCTCGGCGCCGAGGTCGGCGAGTTCGACGAGGGCGGCGAGGTTGGCGCCGAGGGCCTGGGCGTATTCGCGGGCGCGCTGGACGGCTTCGAGTACGGCTTGGCGGCGGGCTTCGCCGTGGGCGGGTGAGGTGGGGCGCAGGGCCCACCAGGGGCCGTCGACCTGGGTGAGTTCGAGGTCGGCGAGGCGGGTGGTGAGTTCGCCGAGGGTGGTGAAGTCGCTGAGTTCGGCGGTGATGTGGACGCGGCCGTGGTAGGCGCGGACGCGTTCGCCGCGGCCGTGGCGGGTGAGTTCGGGGGTGATGGAGAAGGCGCCGGTTTCGAGTTTTTCGACGGGTTCGCCGTAGCTCTTGACGAGGTCGAGGACGGCGTTGTTGCGGCGGGTGAGGTCTTCGAGGGCGGCGCGGCGGTCGGTGCCGCGGGCGCTGACGGTGATGCCGATGCGGGCGATCTCGGGGTCGACTTCGAGGCGGGCTTCGCCGCGGACGGCGACGCGGGGGGTTTCGGGGGTGCCGTAGGGCTGGTGCGTGGGGTCCTGGGTCATGGTTTCACTGTCGCACTGTGGCTCGTACGGGTGTGGTCATCGGATCGAAACCTGGTGGGGGTGTTGCGTTTTGTTACCGGTCGGTCAGAATCTACGCGCGTTGTTCACGCGTTGAAGGGGAGATGGCATGACGTTCGACCGTAGGAAGTTCATAGGGGCTTCGGCCGCGACGGGTGCGGCCGTGGCGCTGGCGGGGGCCGCGAGCACGCCGGCCGCCGCGCAGGAGGGCTCCGGGGGGAGCGGGAAGGCGCCGCGGACCTACGCGTTCACGGTGATGGGGACGACGGACCTGCACGGGAACGTCTTCAACTGGGACTACTTCACGGACAAGGAGTTCGACGACAAGGCGCACAACGACGTCGGTCTGGCGAAGATCTCGACGCTGGTGGACCAGGTGCGGTCGCGGAAGGGGCGTTGTAACACGCTGCTGATCGACGCGGGTGACACGATCCAGGGCACGCAGTTGTCGTACTACTACGCGAAGGTGGATCCGATCACCGCGCGGCGCGGGCCGGTCCACCCGATGGCGCAGGCGATGAACGCGATCGGGTACGACGCGGCGGCGCTGGGGAACCACGAGTTCAACTACGGCATTCCGGTGCTGCGGAAGTTCGAGGAGCAGTGTGATTTTCCGCTGCTGGGGGCGAACGCGCTGGACGCGAAGACGTTGCGGCCGGCGTTCCCGCCGTACAGCATGCACCGGTTGCGGACGCCGCACGGGCGGGACGTGAAGGTGGCGGTGCTGGGTCTGACGAATCCGGGGATCGCGATCTGGGACAAGGCCAATGTGCAGGGGAAGATGACGTTCCCGGGTCTGGAGGAGCAGGCGGCGAAGTACGTGCCCAAGCTCCGCTCGATGGGCGCGGACGTGGTGATCGTGTCGGCGCACTCGGGATCGAGCGGTACGTCCTCGTACGGTGATCAGCTGCCGTACGTGGAGAACGCGGCGGGTCTGGTGGCGGAGCAGGTGGCGGGGATCGACGCGATCCTGGTGGGTCACGCGCACACGGAGATCCCGGAGTACCGGGTGAAGAACAAGGCGACCGGCAAGGACGTGGTGTTGTCGGAGCCGCTGAAGTGGGGGCAGCGGCTGACGCTGTTCGACTTCGAGCTGGTGTGGGAGAAGGGCCGCTGGTCGGTGGCGAAGGTGTCGGCGCAGGTGCTGAATTCGAACACGGCGGTCGAGGACCCGAAGATCGTGCGGCTGCTGTCGGACGAGCACCGCAAGGTGGTGGGGTACGTCAATCAGGTGATCGGTACGTCGACGCAGGCGATGTCGTCGGCCGAGGGGCCGGTGAAGGACGTGGCGATCATCGATCTGATCAACCACGTGCAGGCGGAGACGGTGAAGGCGGCGCTGGCGGGTTCGGAGTGGGCGGCGCTGCCGGTGCTGTCGCAGGCGTCGTGTTTCTCGCGGACGGCGTCGATTCCGGCGGGTCAGGTGACGATCAAGGACGCGGCGGGGCTGTATCCGTTCGAGAACACCCTTGAGGCGCGGCTGCTGACGGGTGCCCAGCTGAAGGACTACCTGGAGTATTCGGCGCGGTATTACGTGCGGACGGCGGCGGACGCTCCGGTGGATCCGGCGAAGCTGACGAACGCGGAGAGCATTCCGGACTACAACTACGACGCGGTGTACGGGCTGGCGTACGGCATCGACGTGGCGCAGCCGGTGGGTTCGCGGATCACGGGGTTGTCGTTCGCGGGGAAGCCGGTGGATCCGGCGGCGCGGTTCGTGTTCGCGGTGAACAACTACCGGGCTTCGGGGGGCGGGAACTTCCCGCATGTTCCGCAGGCCAGGCAGCTGTGGGCGAACTCGGAGGAGATCCGTAACACGATCATCCAGTGGGTGAAGGCGAAGGGGACGATCGATCCGGCGCAGTTCGCGTCGGTGGACTGGCGGCTGACGCGGGGCGGGGTGCCGGTGTTCTAGGGGCTGGTGTGGTGGTGACCCGGCTCGCTTCGGGAGTCGGGTCACCGCGGCGGTCTCCCCCGCCCCTGTCCGTCGGTGGCGGTGGGGCGGCGGGTCAGCACGTGGGTGGTGCTGCCGTCGTCCTCTTGGATGTCCCGGACGTGCTCGAAGCCGATTCTGTCCAGCAGGGTCAGTGAGGCCTCGTTCGACGCGGCGACGGTGGCGTGCACCTCGGTGAGTCCCAGGGTGTCGAAGCCGTGGGCGAGGATGGCCCGGGCCAGCTCGGTCCCCAGGCCGGATCCCCAGGCGGTCGGTGCGAGGGCGTAGATGATCTCGTGGCCCGCGACGACGTCGGTCGGTTTGATTTCGGCGTGCCCGATGAGGAGTCCGTCGCGGCGGACGGCCCAGACGTCGAACAGGGCCCGGGCGTAGACCTTGGTGAAGATCCGTCCGAACAGGGCCCGGTCGTCTGCTTCGGATGCGGGTCCGTCACCCATCCACCGCGACACCCTGGTGTCCTGGAACAGGGCGATGAAGTCCTCTTCGTCCTCGGGTGCGTACGGTTCCAGGAGCAGCCGCTCGGTGCGCAGGGTTGGAGTCACGGTCGGCGACGCTACCCACGCGGCTTCCTCGTCGGCAAACCACTTTTCGCTGTGTGTCGTCAGGGGTGTTCGACGAGGGGGAGCAGTTCGACGGCGGGGTGGGGGCGGGTGTGTTCGCGCTGTTCGAGGCCGAAGGTGGTGAAGGCGGTGCGGTGGGGCTGGGGGTAGGGCTCTTTGTCGGTGAGGGTGTTGAGGATGGCGGCGCTGCGCCAGGCGGCGAGGCCGAGGTCGGGGGTGCCGACGCCGTGGGTGTGGCGTTCGCCGTTCTGGACGAAGACGGTGCCGGTGACGGAGGGGTCGAGGATCATCCGGTAGCGGTCGTCGATGCGGGGGCGGCCGGAGGAGTCCTTGCGCATGTAGGGGTCGAGGCCGGCGAGGAGGCTGGTGAGGGGGCGTTCCTTGTAGCCGGTGGCGAGGACGACGGCGTCGGTGGTGAGGCGGGAGCGGGTGCCTTGCTGGGTGTGTTCGAGGTGGAGTTCGACCTTGGTGGTGGCGACGCGGCCGGCGGTGCGGACGCTGACTCCGGGGGTGAGGACGGTGTCGGGCCAGCCGCCGTGGAGGGTGCGGCGGTAGAGCTCTTCGTGGATGGCGGCGATGGTGGCGGTGTCGATGCCCTTGTGGAGTTGCCATTGGGCGGGGACGAGCTGGTCGCGGACGGGTTCGGGGAGGGAGTGGAAGTAGCGGGTGTAGTCGGGGGTGAAGTGTTCGAGGCCGAGCTTGGAGTACTCCATGGGGGCGAAGGAGGGGGTGCGGGCGAGCCAGGTGAGGCGTTCGCGGCCGTGGGGGCGGGCGCGCAGGAGGTCGAGGAAGACTTCGGCGCCCGACTGGCCTGAGCCGATGACGGTGACGTGTTCGGCGGCGAGGATGCGCCGGCGGTTGTCGAGGTAGTCGGCGGAGTGGATGACGGGGACGGTGGGGGCGTCGGCGAGGGGGCGCAGGGGTTCGGGGACGTAGGGGGCGGTGCCGATGCCGAGGGCGAGGTTGCGGGTGTAGGTGCGGCCGAGGGCTTCGGCTTCGCCGTCGGTGTCGAGTTGGGTGTAGTCGACTTCGAAGAGGTCGCGTTCGGGGTTCCAGCGGACGGCGTCGACCTGGTGGCCGAAGTGGAGTCCGGGGAGGCGGCCGGCGACCCAGCGGCAGTAGGCGTCGTATTCGGCGCGCTGGATGTGGAACTGCTCGGCGAAGTAGAAGGGGAAGAGGCGTTCCTTGTGCTTGAGGTAGCTGAGGAAGGTCCAGGGGCTGGCGGGGTCGGCGAGGGTGACGAGGTCGGCGAGGAAGGGGACTTGGAGGGTGGCGCCGTCGATGAGGAGGCCGGGGTGCCAGCGGAAGTCGCGGCGCTGGTCGTAGAAGGCGGTGGCGAGTTGGCCGGCGCCTTGTTGGGGGAGGCCGTGGGCGAGGGCGGCGAGGGAGAGGTTGAACGGGCCGATGCCGATTCCGACGAGGTCGTGGGGTGCATCGAGCTGGGCGGTCATCGGTGGGTTCTGCCTTCCAGGTGGGCGACGAGGGTGTCCAGGTCCTGCGCTGTGGTGTGGGGGTTGAGCAGGGTGGCCTTGAGCCAGAGGCGGCCGTCGGCGGTGGCGCGGCCGAGGACGGCGGTGCCGTTGTGGAGGAGGGTGCGGCGCAGGGTGGCGAGGTGGTCGTCGTCCGTGGGGGTGGGTCGGAAGAGGACCGTGGTGAGGGTGGGGGGTGCGTGGAGTTCGAAGCGGGGGTGTGCGTCGAGGAGTTCGGCGAGCCGGTGGGCTGCGGTGAGGGTGAGGTCGATGAGGTGGGCGAGGCCGTCGCGGCCGAGTGAGCGCAGGGTGACGGCGATCTTGAAGGCGTCGGGGCGGCGGGTGGTGCGCAGGGAGCGGCCGAGGAGGTCGGGGAGGCCGGCTTCGGTGTCGTCGGTGGCGTTGAGGTAGTCGGCCTGGTGGGCGAGGGGGGCCAGGTCGGTGGTGTCGCGGACGGCGAGGAGGCCGGCGGCGACGGGTTGCCAGCCGAGTTTGTGCAGGTCGAGGGTGACGGTGCGGGCGCGGGTGAGGCCGTCGAGGGGGGCGCGGTGGCGGGGGCTGAGGGCGAGGGTGCCGCCGTAGGCGGCGTCGATGTGGAGGTCGGCGCCGTGCTGGTCGCAGAGGTCGGCGAGGGGGTGGAGGGGGTCGATGAGTCCGGCGTCGGTGGTGCCGGCGGTGGCGGTGACGAGGACGGGCCCGGGGGTGTGGGCGAGGGCTTCGCGGAGGGTGGCGGGGTCGAGGGTGCCGGTGGGGGTGGGGAGGGCGACGGCGGGGGGCAGGCCGAGGAGCCAGGCGGAGCGGGGGATCGAGTGGTGGGCGTTGGCTCCGTGCAGGACGGTCAGGCGGGGGCCGTGGCGTTCGCGGGCGAGGAGGAGGGCGAGTTGGTTGGCTTCGGTGCCGCCGGTGGTGAGGAGGGCGTCGGCGCGGGGGGTGGCGTAGAGCTCGGCGGCGAGGGTGCGGGTGAGGTGGGCCTCGATGGCGGAGGCGGCGGGGGCCTGGTCCCAGGAGTCGAGGGAGGGGTTGAGGACGCTCGCGGCGAGGTCGGCGGCGGCGGCGACCGCGAGCGGGGGGCAGTGGAGGTGGGCGGCGCAGAGGGGGTCGGCGGGGTCGGCGGCGCCTGCGGTGAGGGTGTGCACGAGGGTCCGTAGCGCTTCGTGGTCGCCGGTTCCGTGGTCGGGGAGTACGTCGCCCAGTGCGGCGGCGACGCGGGCGGCGACGGCGTCGGGGCCGCCGGCGGGGAGGGGTCCGCCGCGTTCCTCGGCGCCGGTGCGCAGGGCGGTGAGGACGGTGTCGAGGAGGGGCCGCAGCGCGTCGCCGCCGTGGCGTCCGCCGGCGAGCGGGGGCGCGGGCGCTGGCTTGGGCACGGTCATGGGGGCTCCGGGGGCTGGGCGGGGCGTGGCGCTGCGTGGCCGAGGCTGGGCGGGACACCCGGCCGGTACAACGATCCGACCCGAATGGGGTAACCGCCGGGGTTTGTCCGGGAACGATTTCCGGCCGGTTCCCCCCGGGGGTCGGGGGTGGCGGGGCCGGGCGGGCGGGCCGCCGGCGCGGGGCCGCTCTGCCCCGCGGGCCCGGGGAGCGCGGCCGACGCCTGGTCAGGCGGGTGCGGGGGCGAGGGGTTCGGGGGCGTGGGGAATTCTTTGGTTGCGTGGCTCTGGGATGCGGGGCGTGGCGGGATTACATTGCCTGCGGCCCACAAGTGCGCGGCTGGAGGCGGTCGATGGCGGGTTCCGGGGTCTTCGCGAAAGCGGTCGGCGCGGTCGGTGCCAAGACGGTGGGGGTGGTGGCCGCGGGGGCGCTGGCCGTGACGGCGGCGGCCGGGGCGGGGGTGTGGTGGGTGTCGCGGGATCCGGCCCCGGTGGTGTCGGTGGTCCAGCGGAGCACCTCCGTACAGGTTCCGGCGGGTGGTGAGCAGTTGACGGTCGCGGCGTGTCTGCCGCACGAAACGGCGATCGGAGGCGGGTACGCGGTCACGGGGCAGGGTTTCGCGACGAACAGCCACTTCATCGGTGGGGCGTGGCTGGCGGCGGCGTTCAACCCGGGGGGCGATGCGGCGGCGTTGACCTCGTACGCGCTGTGTGTGAACGCGAAGCCGGAGATGCAGGGCAACCTCGATTTCCAGTGGCCCGCGTACGCGTTCCTGGACAAGTCGAACAAGCTCGCCGGGCCGGGCGGCATTCACGACGTGACGACCGAGGGCCCGTTCGCGGGGGCGCCGACCACGACGCGGGCCACACCGCACTGCGCGGACGGATTCACGATGGTGGGCGCCGAGTTCAAGGCCGACCGGGTCCGGCCGGGGCGGCCGGTGGCGCCGGTTCCGCTGGACCGGCTGACGCCGCGGGCGGCGGTTCCCGGTCCGGCCGGTGCCACTGCCGCTGCCGGTGCGAGTGATTTCGCGGTGAGGGTGAACCCGGGTACGGAGTTGAGCTCCCGTCCGTTCCCGCTGAAGGACTCCACGGACGTGCTGCGCATGACGCAGCTGCTGGCTCCGCAGCCGCCGCAGGCGAACTTCGCGGTGGGGGTGCGGCCGGTCTGCGTGAAGCTGAAGAGCGTCTCGGTGGTGACGGCCCAGGTGGCGGTCGCGGCGGGCGGCAGCGCGCAGGCGACGGTGGGCTGTCCCAAGAACCGGCTGCTGCTGGGGGGCGGTTTCACCTTCCCGACGGCCAACGAGGAGGGGGCGCTGGAGGCCCCGCAGCGGTACTTCGGGGACGGCTGGCTGTTCGCGGGGACGGACGGGCCCGCGGTGGCGGGTACGCCGTCGGGGAGCCGGGTGAAGGAGTGGCACGTCACGGGGGTGAACCAGCAGAAGGCGGGCGGGCTGTACCACGATTCGGCGTGGATCGAGCACAGTGATGCCGAGACCTCGACGGGCAACGTCTACCTCGACGCGCAGGCGCACGGCGGGGACGACCAGAGGCTGCGTCCCTCCCCGATACCGGACGCCCAGCCGATGATCGCCAGCGCGGTGTGCGCGATGGTCGACGCGAAGGCCACCTCGCCTTCGAAGGGGCCCTCGCCGACGTCGGTGGGGCGGCCCGAGCTGCCTTCGGTGCCGGGGGTGGATCCTTCCGTTCCGGCGTCGGGATCGCCGTCGGTGTCCCCCTCCGCCTCGCCGTCGCCAACGCAGTCGCAGTCGCAGTCGCAGTCGCCGGGGCACAGTGCCCCGCCCTCGTCCGGTTCTCCGAACGCGCCCGCCTCCAGCTCCCCCGGCCGGCCGGCCAACGGACAGAGCCCTCAGCCGTCGACGAGCGTCCCGCAGCAGCCGCAGCCTCCGGCGGTGGCGATCCGGCAGCCGGGCGGCGGCGGGCAGCTGCGGCGGGGGTGTGAGGAGAGCTTCTCCGGTTCGGCGCGGACCCGGCCGGGTGACCGGGCCATCACCGATCCGCAGTACACGGCCTGGCAGTTGAAGGGGCCGAACGGGCCTGTGTCGCTGGGGGCGGGCCCGTCGGGCAGCTTCGTGGTGCCGCTGCTGCCCGACGGGACGTATCCGCTGACCTTCACCGCGACCGACCCGGCCAGCGGCCTGTCGGCCACCGCCCAGGTGTCGGTGAAGGTGGTGGGCTGTCTGCGCTGATCAGGCGCCGCGCACCCGCAGGGCGCGGGCCAGGTCGTCCAGCTGGTCGACCAGTTGGCGGCGCAGCAGCGGGAGGATCGTGGGGTCGTCGAGGCAGGCGCGGCCGGCCTGGAGGTTGGCTTCGTCGATGGCGTGGGCGGGGAAGGCCCAGCGGCCGGCGGCCTGGCCGATGGCGGGTCCGCGGCGGGCCGCGAGGGCGACGGCGTCGGGGTAGTAGCGCGGCACGTAGTCCCGTACGAGGTCGGCCTGTTCGGGCTTCCAGAAGCCCTGGGCGGTGGCGCTGAAGAGGTAGTTGGACAGGGTGTCGTCGTGGAAGAGGCGGTTCCAGGCGGCGGCCTTGGCCTCGGCGGTGGGCAGGGCGGCGCGGCAGCGGGCGGCGCCTTCCTGGCCGGTGGCGCTGGGGTCGGCGGCGAGGGCGGTGTCGATGGCGGCTTCGTCGGCGGCGCCGAGTACAGCGAGCCGGCCCAGGATGCGCCAGCGCAGTTCGGGGTCGAGTTCGGGGCCGCCGCCGACGGTGCCGTCGGCGAGCCAGGCGGCGATGGTGTCGGGCTGGGTGGCGCTGTCGATGAGGGCGCGGACGGCGGTGAGGCGCAGTCCGGGTTCGCTGCCGTCCTCGGTGCGGCGCAGGAGGGTGCGGGCGATGGAGCCGATGGTGGTGAGGGCGGCGCCGCGCCGGTCGGGGGCGGTGTAGTGGTCGGCGATGTGGTTGCGGGCGAAGACGAGGACGCCCTGGACGACGGCGAGGTCGGTTTCCTCGGTGAGGTGGGCCGCGGCGGTGGCGAGGTAGGTCTCGGGGTCGAGTTCGCCGTCGCGGACCATGTCGCGCAGGGAGGTCCAGATGACGGTGCGGGTGAGGGGGTCGGGGATGCGGGAGAGGTCGCGCAGGGCGGTTTCGAGGGAGGTTTCGTCGAGGCGGACCTTGGCGTAGGTGAGGTCGCCGTCGTTGAGGAGGAGCAGGGCGGGGCGGGGGCCGCTGACGGAGAGGATCTCGTCGGAGGGGACGTCGAGGTCGAGGAGTTCGGCGCGTTCGATGCGGTTGTCGGGGGTGCGGGCGTAGGTGCCGGCGGTGATGCGGTGGGGGCGGCTGCCGTCGCGGTCGACGGTGAGGGTCCAGCCGCCGGGCCCCGCACCGGTGTCGGCGTCCTCGATGTGGGGGGTGAGGGTGTCGATGCCGGTGGTGCGCAGCCAGATCTCGGCCCAGGCGTGGACGTCGCGGTCGGTGTGGGCGGCGAGGGAGTCGACGAAGTCGGCGAGGGAGGCGTTGGCGAACTTGTGGCGGGCGAAGTGGGTGTTGATGCCGGCGAGGAAGTCCTTTTCGCCGAGCCAGGCGACGAGCTGGCGCAGGGCGGAGGCGCCCTTGGCGTAGGAGATGCCGTCGAAGTTGAGGAGGGCGGAGGCGGTGTCGGGGACGTCGTCGGGGCCGGGGGCGACGGGGTGGGTGGAGGGGCGCTGGTCGGCGTCGTAGCCCCAGGTCTTGCGGGTGACGCCGAATTCGGTCCAGGTGTCGGTGAAGCGGGTGGCTTCGGTGAGGGTCTGGTAGCCCATGTATTCGGCGAAGGATTCGTTGAGCCAGATGTCGTCGAACCAGGTGAGGGTGACGAGGTCGCCGAACCACATGTGGGCCATCTCGTGGGCGATGACCATGGCGCGGGTCTGGCGTTCGGTGTCGGTGACGGCGGAGCGGAAGACGAACTCGTCGCGGAAGGTGACGAGGCCGGGGTTCTCCATGGCGCCGGCGTTGAACTCGGGGACGAAGGCCTGGTCGTAGGAGTCGAAGGGGTAGGGCTCGGCGAACTTCTCGTGGTAGCGGTCGAAGCAGGCGGTGGTGACGGAGAGGATCTCGTCGGCGTCGGCGTCGAGGAAGGGGGCGAGGGAGCGGCGGCAGTGGAGGCCGAAGGGGAGGCCGGCGTGTTCGGTGGTGACGCTGTGCCAGGGGCCGCCGGCGATGGCGGCGAGGTAGGTGGAGATGAGGGGGGTGGGGGTGGAGGTCCAGATGCCGGCTGCGGGACTGTCGCCGGTGGCGGAGCGCTCGCCGGTGCGGGTGGTGATGCCGTTGGCGAGGACGGTCCAGTGGGCGGGGGCGGTGACGGTGAACGCGAAGACGGCCTTCAGGTCGGGCTGGTCGAAGGCGGGGAAGACGCGCTGGACGTCGTCCATGAACATCTGGGAGTAGACGTAGGCCTCTCCGTCCGCGGGGTCGGTGAAGCGGTGCAGGCCCTCGCCGGTGCGGGAGTAGCGCATGCGGGCGTCGACGCGCAGCTCGTGGGGGCCTTCGGTGAGGCCGGTGAGCGGGAGGCGGTTGTCGCTGAGGGCGGCGGGGTCGAGGGGGTCGCCGTCGAGCGTGGCGGAGCGCAGTTCGTCCGGCTTCAGTTCCACGAAGGTGTCGCCGGCGGTGCGGGCGGTGAACCTGATGACGGTGGTGGAGTCGAAGGTGTCGCCGCCGGTGGTGAGGTCGAGGGCGACGGCGTAGTCGTGGACGTCGAGGAGCTGGGCTCGGAGCAGCGCTTCGTTGCGCGTCAGTGCGGACATGGGCCCATGCTGCCCGACGGCCGCCCTCCGCCGAAGGGGGCGGGGGTGCCCCGCGCCACGCATCCGCCGCGCATCCGCCGCGCCCCCGGGGGCGATGCCCCGGGGTCGGGGTGCGGGGGCCGGGAGGGGGTGCGGGTTACTGGTCTTCGGCGGCGGCGATCGTTTCGTGGTGGCGGATGACCTCCGCGATGATGAAGTTGAGGAGCTTCTCCGCGAAGGCCGGGTCCAGCTTCGCGTTCTCCGCGAGTTCGCGCAGGCGGGCGATCTGCCTGGCCTCGCGGCCCGGGTCGGCCGGGGGCAGCTGGTGCTTGGCCTTGAGGTGGCCGACCTGCTGGGTGCACTTGAAGCGCTCGGCGAGCATGTGGACCACGGCCGCGTCGATGTTGTCGATGCTGTCGCGCAGGCGGGACAGTTCGGCGGTGACGTTCTCGTCGATCTCGTCGATGTCGCTGTTGTTCATGGTTCCCGAGAATACGTGGCGGCCGCGAGTGGGTCCTCGGCCAATCGGTCCTTGAGACGATCTCCGCCACTTGCCAGATTGGAAAGTGCTGGCCATAGTGGAAAGTGTCGAGTCATCGGGGAACGAGGGGGAACGGATCATGAGCGATTCCGCGCACGCGGTGGGGGTGCTGGGCCGGGCGGCCGAGCTGGAGGAGGCGGCCCGGGCCCGCAGCGGCTGGTACGGGCGCTACCTGGTGGTCTTCGCCGCCGGGCAGCTGGTGCTCGTACCGGTGGCGCTGCTGTGGCACGGCCCGGTGGCGGCGGTGTTCTTCGCGCTGGCCAACGCCGCGCTGGTGGCCGGGCTGAGCGTGTACGCCGCCCGGCAGCGCGTGGTGAGGCGCGGCTTCGGTCTGCGGCACGGCCTGGTCATCGGGGTCTGGGCCGTGGTCTTGGGGGTTTCGGTCGTGCTGGCGAACGCGGTGTTCACGGACGACGTGGGCTTCGCGGTGGCGGCCGCGCTGGGGTGTGCGCTGCCGCCGGCGCTGGGCGCCCGGGCGGAGCTGCGGGGCACGGCGTGAGCGGGGCCGATGAGGTGGCGCCCGGGGCGGCGCCGGCGGGGCCGGGGGCCGGGCCGGGCAGGCATCCGCGGCACGACCTGGCGCCGCTGCTGAACGCGCCCGTGCGGCTGTCGGTGGTGGCGGCGCTGGCTCCGCTGGACAAGGCGGAGTTCGCCTTCGTGCGCGATGTGGTGGAGGTCAGCGATTCGGTGCTGTCCAAGCAGGTCGCCGCGCTGGAGGAGGCGGGCTGGGTGGCGGTCCACAAGGGCCGGGTCGGCCGGCACCCGCGGACCTGGCTCTCGCTGACGGACGAGGGGCGCGCGGTGTACGGGCGGCACCTGGCCGCGCTGCGGGCCATCGCCCTGGGATAGCTCCGGGCGTCCTACAGCGGCAGGATCGCGGTGACGAGCCAGCCGCCCTCGGGGGCCGGGCCGGCGGTGAGGGAGCCGCCGAGGGCCTCGGCGCGTTCGGCCATGCCGGCGAGGCCGTAGCCGCCGCCGCGGGCCTTCTCGGAGAGCCGGGCGGGGCGGCCGCCGTCGTCCGCGATCCGTACTTCGAGGCCGGTGGGGACGGTGCGCAGGCCGATGCGGACGGCGGTGGCGGTGGCGGCGTGCTTGGCGATGTTGGTGAGGGCTTCGAGGACGATGCGGTGGGCGGTGGCGGCGACGTGGCCGGGGATGCGGCGGTCGAGGCCGTCCTCGATGTAGAGGACGACGGGCGGGCCGGTGGCGGAGAACCGCTCGGTGAGTCTGCGCAGGTCGGCGAGGCCGGCGACGGGGCTGGTGCCGGCGGGGGCGCCGCCGTCGCCCTCGCGGAGGATGGCGACGAGGCGGCGCATGGAGCCGAGGGCCTCGTCGCCGGCGGTTTCGATGCGGCCGAAGATCTCGGCGGCGCGTTCGGCGGAGACCTTGGTGAAGCGGGCGGCGCGGGCCTCGACGACGATGCCGGTGACGTGGTGGGCGACGAGGTCGTGGAGCTCGCGGGCGAGCTCCAGGCGTTCGGCGGTGCGGACGGCGCGCAGCTCGCGGACGCGCTGGACGGACTGGAGGCGCAGGAGGAGGGAGTACGCGCCGACGACGACGGTCAGCACGGAGAACAGCAGGGTGAACCGGCCGGGGTCGGTGTCCCGGACGGGTACGGCCATGCAGCCGAGGCCGAGGAGGGGGCCGAGGACGGCGGCGGTCTGGGCGGGGGCGCGGAGCAGGACCTGGGAGAGCAGGACGAGCAGGGCGATGGCCTCCCCGCCGCCCCAGACCACGATGGGGTGGTTGCCGAAGATGAGCAGGAGGGTGACGGTCCAGGTCGTGGCGGCGGCGAACCAGGCGCGGGCCAGGAGGGGGATGCCGGGCCAGGGGGCGGCGCTGAGGCAGACGAGAATGCCGGAGATCCACACGGCGGCGTGCGGGAGGCTGGGCTGGCGGGCCAGGACGACGCCCTCGAAGGTGACGAGGGCGAGCAGGACCAGGGAGAGCAGCAGCCGGATCCAGTCGGCGGCGTGCGGATGCCGCCGCGACCACGCCGCGAGCGGACTCACCGCACCCCCCGGCCGCCGTGGTCCCGCCGGCCCGCGCGTGCGGCCGCCCGGGGCGTCGCGCAGACCGCCGTACGGGCCGGGCTCGTGGTCATGCCGGGCTCGTGGTCATGCCGGGTTCGTGGCCAGGCCGCTTTCCCAGGCCCAGGCGGCGATTTCCACGCGGTTGCGGGCGTCGAGTTTGGCCTGGACGTTGGCCAGGTGGGTCTTCACCGTGGACAGGGAGACGTACAGCTCGGCGGCGATCTCCGCGTTGGTCATCCCGCGCGCGAGGCAGCGTACGACGTCCCGCTCCCGTTCCGTGAGGGGCTCGGCGGGGCGGCGGGCGGCCTGGGCGGCGGGGATGCGCGGGGCCATCTCGCGCAGCAGCCGCACGGTGATGGCCGGGGAGACGAGGGAGTCGCCGACGGCGGCCGCGCGGACGGCTTCAACCAGCATGGCCGGGCTCGCGTCTTTCAGGAGGAAGCCGGACGCGCCGCCGTGGAGTGCCGCGTGGACGTATTCGTCGAGGTCGAAGGTGGTGACGATGACGATGCGCGGGCCGTCGCGGCCGGAGAGGCGGCGGGTGACTTCCAGCCCGTCGAGCTTGGGCATGCGGATGTCGAGGAGGAGGACGTCGGGGCGGTGCGCGGCGACCGCGGCCAGCGCCGCTTCGCCGTCGACGACGTCGGCGACGACCTCGATGTCCGGCTGGCTTTCGAGGATCATCCGGAATCCGGTTCTGACCATCTCCTGGTCGTCCGCGATGACCACTCTGATCGCCATGCGCTGCCTTCCCCGCTGTCGCCCGCTGCCGCCGCCTGTGGAGTCTTCCCATGGGACCCGCGTGCGCTGCGGCCCGCAACCGCACGGCGGGCCGCCGGGAGGGTGCGGCCCGGCCCGCCGCTGCCCGCGCCTCGCGGGCGGCTCGGCCGACTTTACGTACGTTCGGGGCATCGCGCCTCGTCCTTCCGGCCACCGCGGACGGGGCCGGAAGGACGGGACGCAGGTGCAGGTGCAGGCGCGGAGGTGGGGGCCGGGGCTAGAGGCCGGCCGCCGCGTTGCGGATGTCGTTGGCGAAGGTGGAGACCTCGGTGTAGACGCCGGGGTAGCCGGCGCGGGCACAGCCCTCGCCCCAGCTGACGATGCCGACCTGGATCCAGGCGTTGGCGCTGTCGCGGCGGAACATCGGGCCGCCCGAGTCGCCCTGACAGGTGTCGACGCCGCCCTGGCTGAAGCCGGCGCAGATCTCCTCACCGGGGACGAGGTCGGAGCCGTAGGCGCTCTGGCAGGAGGCGTCGGAGACGAAGGGGACGGTGGCCTTCATGAGGTAGCGCTGCTGGCCGCCGCCCTCGCGGGTGGCGCCCCAGCCGGCGACGGTGAAGGTGCCGTTGTCGTAGGCCTTGGTGTCGGCGATCTTGAGGGTGGGCTGGTTGATGGGCTTGGCGAGCTTGATCAGCGCCCAGTCGCGGCCCTTGCCGTTGTAGCCCGGCGCCTGGAGGACCTTGGTGGACTTGACCTTGACGGCGCTGGAGCTGTTGAGGTCGACGACTCCGCCGGTGGCGGTGATGGAGGTGTTGTTGCCGGAGCCGTCCACGCAGTGGGCGGCGGTGAGCACGATCTGCTGGGTGTAGAGGGCTCCGCCGCAGCCCATGGAGAGGCGGACCATGAAGGGGAACTCGCCCTGCGCGGCACGGGTGCCGCCGACGACGGGGGTGGGTGCGGCGCTGGCTCCGGTGGGCTGGAGGCTGACGGCCGCGAGGGCCACGGCACCTGCGGCGAGGGTGCGCTTGAGGATTCTTCCGAGAGTGGCCACGGTCAACACACTGCCTTTCGTGGGGGGTTGGGCTGTGCGCGCCATCGGGTGAATGACGAGTCCATGACACATCCGCCGAGCGGCGGGCTTCAAGAAGGCGTTTTCGGACAACTTCCGGTCCAGGGGGCGGCATGAGGGACAACCACGGGCGCACCAGCCCGGTCGAGCACGGATTTCCGCATCTGGAGACGGTCCGGGCCTCGCTCACGGCGCTCTTCCGCCGCCTGACCGCCGACGGGATCCGGGCCTACGCCGCGAGCATCACGCCGGCCGAGGCGGCCTTCGGTCCCGCCGAGGACCTGCACCTCGGCGCCCACCGGGTGGCCTCGGCGGTGGTGCGCGCGCTGCGGCTGCCCGACGCGCGGATGGTGGTCTCCTTCCGGCCGATGCAGGACGCCGCCACCGTCGAACTGGCCGCCGGGCCGGAGTACTTCGTCGAGGTCAACGACCGCTTCCGCGTCCACCGCCGCGATCTGGCGGCCGCGCTGGCCCACGAGGTGACGCACGTGCTGCTGCACCGCCTGGACCTCGGCTTCCCGGCCACCGCCGACAACGAGATCCTCACCGACACGGCCGCCGCCTTCCTCGGCTCCGGATGGCTGCTGCTCGACGCCTACCGCGAGGACGCGCTGACCCATCAGAAGCTCGGCTACCTCACCCCGGAGGAGTTCGGCTACGTCCTGGCCCGCCGCGCCCGCTTCTTCGGGGAGGACCCGGCGCCCTGGTTCACCAGCCCCCAGGCCTACGAGGCCTACGTACGCGGACACGCGCTGGCCGGCCGGGAGGAGCTCCGGGCCCCCCTGGCCGCCGCGGCCAGGGCACAGCGGCGCCGCTACGCCCGGGCCCGCCGGGCGGGGGCGGCTCCGGCGCGCGGGGCGGCGTACCGGTTCGGGCGGGACGGCGACGGGGAGCTGCGGGTGAGCTTCCCGTGCCCGGTGTGCGGGCAGTGGCTGCGAGTGCCTGCGGGCGGCGGGGTGCTGCGGGTGCGGTGCGGGCTGTGCCGCACGGTGCTGGAGTGCGACACGTGACGAGGGGGCGTCGGCCGCGCCACGAGGACGCCCCGACCGCACCCCCGCCCGCACCCCCGCACCGGGCAAAAACGGGCGAACGGATCCGGCCACCGGACCATTCACCGCGCGGCCACGAAAAGTTTCCTACCGGCCAGTAGACATGAGCGCGGCACTCCCCCAGCCTGATCGCGTACATGTCAATGCATGACCGAGGAGCGCCCCCACATGCTCGCAGCCCACCGCGCCCGCACCGCCGCCGCGGCAGCCGTCGCCGCCACCGTCATGACCCTGCTTCCGGCCACCGCCGCCGAGGCCGCCCCCGCCGCACCGGCTCCCGCGCCCGCCGCGGCGCCGGCCGCCTCCGCCCCCGGCGGCAACGCCGCGATCCTCGGCATCGACTACGCGACCTGGCAGCGCGACGTGGCCACCGTCATCGACGGCGTGCGCCCCGCCATCGAGCAGCGCATCGCCGCCTCCCCCGCCGGGGAGAAGCCGGCGATCGTCCTCGACATCGACAACTCCTCGCTGGAGACGGACTTCCACTGGTTCTGGACCTTCCCGACCCCCGCGATCTCCAAGGTCCGCGAGCTGACCCGGTACGCCAACGACCGCGGCGTCGCGATCTTCTTCGTCACGGCCCGCCCCGGCATCGTGTACTCCCTCACCGAGCGCAACCTGAAGTCCGTCGGCTACCCGGTGTCCGGGCTCTACGTCCGTGACCTGCCCGACCTCTTCGGGCAGGTCAGCGCCTACAAGACGGCCAAGCGCGCCGAGATCGAGGGCCGCGGCTACACGATCATCGCCAACATCGGCAACAACGAGAGCGACCTCGTCGGCGGCCACGCCGAACGCACCGTCAAGCTCCCGGACTACGACGGCAAGCTGTCCTGACCCTCCGCGCCCGCGGCCCCGCGCGATGGCGTTCACCGCCGCCCAGGCGAACGCCATCGCGGGGCCGATGGTCGCGCCCGGCCCCGGGTAGGTCCCGCCCATCACCGCCGCCGAGCAGTTGCCCGAGGCGTACAGGCCCTCGACCGGCATGGAGTCCTCGCGCAGCACCCGGCCGTCCCCGTCGGTGACCAGGCCGCCCTTGGTGCCGATGTCGCCCGGGTGCACGGGGACCGCCTACCGGCCGGGCGGCACGTCCGGCCGCGGCCGCCCCGCGGAAGCCGGAACCGGCGGTGCCCGCGCGGGCGATGGACAACATGTTGGGCTGGCTGCGGTTCAGCGAGTGGATGTAGCGGGTAGTCATATCCCATCGCACGAAACGAAGACCCGGACCCGACCCCTCGCCAGGGGGCCGGGCCCGCTTCGTTTGGCCCCCGGGTGCGGTAGCCCCCGCCTCCTAGACCGGCGGCCCGACGGGCTCCACCGTGCCGCAGCAGCGGGCCCGTTCGGCGGCCAGGACGGTCAGGTGGCTGGTGAGCGACTCCCGCGGGCCGGACCTGACCAGGCCCGGGTCGCCGGTGGCGACGGCGGCGACGAAGGCGTCCATGAGGCCGGAGTCGCCACCGCCGTGCCCGCCCGAGGCGTCCATCGGCCCGCCCCCGCCGATGGCGACCTGCTCCCCGGCGCGGGACAGGAAGTCGTAGACCGTGATGCTGCGGCCGTCGCCCCGCAGTTCGCCGCGCGTTCCGAAGATCCGGGTGTGGCGGTCCGCCTGCTCGGTGAAGGCGGTCATGGTGAAGGTGGCCGTCGCCCCGGAGTCGAACTCCATGGCCACCACCTGGTGGTCGACGACGTCGTTGTCGCACGCGTACACGCACCGCCCGTACGGCCCCTCCCGCAGCGCGGTCTCCAGGGCCCGCGGGGTGAACTCCTCGATCAGCACGCTCAGCGGCCAGCGGTGGCGGCCGTCGGCCAGCCGGTCGCCGTACTCGCGTACGGCGGAGTACGGGCAGTCCGGCTCGACCGCGCAGTCCAGGCAGCGGTCGGCCGCGCCCGGCGGCCTGTTCTCGGACCGGAAGTGGGAGAGCCGGCCGAAGCTGGAGACCCGTACGGGCGGGCGCCCCAGCACGTACTGGAGCCAGTCCAGGTCGTGGCAGGACTTGGCCATCAGCATGGTCGTCGCCTCGTCGGCGCGCCGCCAGTTGCCCCGGACGAACGAGTGGGCCTGGTGCCAGAAGCCGACCGGCTCCAGGTGCTGGACGCTCACGACGTCGCCGATGCGGCCGGAGTCGACGACGTCCTTGAGGGTCCGCGTGTAGGGCGTGTAGCGCAGGACGTGCCCGACGGAGAGGATGACGCCCGCCCGCTCGACGGCGTCGACGATGCGCCGGCACTCGTCCTCCGTGAGGGCCATCGGCTTCTCCAGCATGATGTGGTAGCCGAGCGCGGCGAACGCGAGGACCGGCTCCAGGTGGTCGCGGTCCAGGGTGCAGACGAGCACCGCGTCCGCGATCCGCCCGAGGGCGGCCAGCTCCCGCCAGTCGCCGAGAACGTGGGGGGCGTCGATGCCGTGGGCGGCGGCGAGCCGCTCCCGCCGGGGCGCGCGCGGTTCGGCGACCGCGACCACCCTGGCCCGCTCCGGATGGGCCAGGGCCCATCCGGCGTGGCGGCTCCCCCGGTCCCCCGCCCCGACGACGGCGAGCGTGATGGTGTCGGACATGGGCCCAGCCCCGCTTCCCGAACCGATTGCCGCGCGCAGCAAGCGCTTTCCCCGGAGAAGCTAGCGGCCGCGCGTCCCGCCCGACACCCCTTCACCCGTACGTGATCCGCACCGCGGGGCCGAGCGGGAGGGCCTGGCAGGCCAGTACGTGGCCCTCGGCCAGGTCGGTGTCGTCCAGGACCTCGTTGCGGATCATCGTGACCTCGCCGTCCAGGACCCGGCAGCAGCAGGCGGCGCAGGCGCCCTCGCGGCAGGAGTACGGGGCGGGGACGCCTGCGGCGAGCAGGGCGTCGAGGAGCGGGGTCCCGCGGTCCCATGCCAGCCGGTACAAGCGGCCGTCCAGCTCCACGTCGGCGACGGCGGGGGCTCCGGCGGGCTCCGGCACGACCGGGGGCCCGGCGGCTGAGGGCGCCGCGGCGGAGGCCGCCCCGGCAGGGGCGGCCCCTGCGGAGTCCACCCCCGCCGGGGGCGGCGCGGAGCGCGGCCCGGCAGGGCGCGGTCCGACGGACCCGGGCCGGTCCAGGGGCGCCAGCGCGGCAGCACCCGAGCCCGCCCCGGCGGGGCCGGACCGCGCGGAGCCGGACCCGGCGGGGCCGGACCGCGCGGACCGCGCGGGCGCCGGGGTGAAGACGTCGGCGGCGAGGGACTCCTGGCCGCCGCCGACGTCGCTCCACAGCCGGTCGATCATGTACGAGGGGCCGTGGTACGAGGCGTCGGAGCGCAGGCCGCCGCCGGTGGAGAGGGTGCCGAGGTCGACGTCGCCGCGCGGGGTGGACTCCATGTACTGGGTGGCGACGTGCCCGTCGAAGACGTTCTTGAAGTGGTGCGGGAAGGCGTAGTGCACGTAGTAGAAGTGCGCCATGTCCACGACGTTGTCGACGATCTCGCGGCAGTTGGCGTTCTCGACGCGCAGCGAGTTCCAGCTCCAGCCGCTCCAGTCGGCGTGGCCGAAGCCCGCGATCTCGGGGATGGTGACGTCGGCGGGCGGCGGGTTGCCCTCGGGGTCGTGCCAGACGTAGAGCTGGCCGTTGCGCTCCAGGGTGGTCCAGGCGCGGGTGCGGGCGCGGGGCGGGACGCGGCGGGCGTAGGGGACGGCGGCGCAGCGGCCGTCGCCGGACCAGCGCCAGTCGTGGAAGGGGCAGGCGACGGTGTCGCCCTTGACGGTGCCGTGGGCGAGGTTGCCGCCCACGTGGGGGCAGTAGGCGTTCAGGGCGTGGAGGGCGCCGTCGCCGGCTCCGCGGAAGACGACGAGCCGGGTCCCGAAGGCCTCCACCTCGTGCGGGGTGGCCCCCGCGAAGTCGGCGGCGAGGCCGAGGCAGTGCCGGCCGCGGGCGAACCGGTCGGGTGGGGCGGCCGCCTCGATGACGCGGGGACCGTGCTGCGCCGGGGTCGTCGGGGTCATGGGTGGGGCCCTCCACTTCGTCGGGGGGTGGGAGCGGTGCGGGGAAGACGGCTCGACGTACGGGGAACGCTGGAGCTTGTAGAGCAGGTCGGTCCCGATGTTGCCGGAGCCGACGATGGCGGCGGTGGCTTTGCGCGTGGTGACGGTCACGGATACCTCAGCGGAAGGAGCGGGACACCGGGCCGAGCCCGGTGAAGTCGGCGGTGTACGTCCGCCCGGCGGCCACGTCCACGGCGCGGGTGCAGGACCCGGGCAGGACCAGGTGGCCGGCGCGCAGCCGGACGCCGAAGCGGGCGACGGTGCGGGCCGGCCAGGCGACGGCGGTGGCGGGGTCGCCGAGTACGGCGTCGGCGCGGCCGGTGGCGAGGGTGTCGCCGCCGCTGGTGAGGCGGGCCTCGACGGCCTTGAGGTCGAGCTCGCGGGGGTCGCGGCCCGGGCCGATGACGTAGCCGGCGGAGGAGGCGTTGTCGGCGATGGTGTCGGCGATGGTGATGCGCCAGTCCGCGATGCGACTGTCGATCAGCTCCAGGGCCGGGACCACGCGGGCGGTGGCGGCGAGGACGTCGGCCTCGGTGCAGCCCTCGCCGGGCAGGTCGGCGCCGAGGACGAAGCCGACCTTGGCCTCGATGCGGGGCGCGCAGTACGCGGCGGCCGGGACGGGGGTGTCCTGGCGCAGCTCCATGGTGTCGAGGAGGTGCCCGTAGTCGGGTTCGCCGACGCCCGTCATGGCCTGCATGACGGGTGACGACAGGCCGACCTTGTGGCCGGTGACGCGGGCGCCGTCGGCGCAGCGCCGCCGGATGTTGAGGAGCTGGATCTCGTACGCGTCCTCGGCGTCGACCCCCTCGAACAGCCCGGCCAGCGGCCGTACGGGCGTCCGCGCCAGCTCCGCCGCACGCAGCAGCCCGGCGGCCTCGTGCCGGAGCCGGTCGTTCAGCATGGTGGTCCTCCCGGCTGCGGTGGTGTGTGGTGCCGCAGACGGTAGGCGGGGGGTGGTGGGGTACGGGAGGCCGCGCTCCCGCTGAGCGGGAAACAGTGCGGGCCGGGACCTTTTCAGGTCCCGGCCCGTGTGTGGGGTTTCGCCCGGCTGCGGGGCCGCTACTTCCTCGGGGCCGGGCAGACCTCCCAGGCGAGGTGGTAGAGGGTGTTCACGCTCGCGTCGGTGGAGTCCATCGCCATGAAGTTGGTGGTGTTCGGGCCGGACGTGCCCGCGTTGACCCGGAGCTCCGTATTGATGTTGAAGTTGCGCTTCTCGCCGCACGGGGCCCAGACGAGGTCGGCGTACTCGGTCTTGTCGGACGACTGCCAGTTGTCGTCGAGGGGGCCGCTGAACGTGTGGGTGCGCTGCGTGGTCTGCGGCATGCCCTGGAAGTAGTAGTTGGCCCGTTCCACGCCGGTCGCACCGGGGTGGAGGGACGCGAATCCGCGGTAGTCGGCCTGGACGATGGCGTAGGTGAAGCCGTTCGGCACGTGGACGCGGAGGTTGAGCTGGCAGTTCTTGCGGAAGCCGGTCGGCGGGGCGCCGGGGCCGACCTGGGCCATGTACTCGCTGTAGGTGACGGTGAAGGCGGTGTTGTCGGGGGCGACGGCGACCTGGGCGGTGCCCTCGCGGCAGCCGGAGCCGTTGACCGTGGCGAGTTCGATGACGATCTTGTCGGGCGGGACGGTGATCTGCGGGGCCGCGGCCTGCGCCGGGGCGGCGGTGGCGATCAGGGCGGCGGCCGCGCCGCCGACGAGCAGGGTGCGGGACAGGGAATGAGACATCGTTGTCACTCCTTCTGCATGCGCGCGGTGCACGGTCAGGCGGCGGGACATTCCTTCCATTCGAAGTGGTAGACGGTGCTGACGCTGCCGTCGGTGGAGTCCATGCTCATGAAGCTGAGGGTCTGGGGGCTGGACGTGCCGCCGTAGACGCGCAGTTCGGTGTTGACGTTGAGGTTGCGGTCCTCGCCGCAGGGGGCCCAGACCAGGTCGGTGTAGCCGGTCTGGTCGCTGGCCTGCCAGTTGTCGGTGTAGGGGCCGTTGACCTGGTGGGTGGTGCGGGTGGTCTGCGCGGAGCCCTGGAAGTAGTACCCGGCGCGTTCCTGGCCGTAGGCGCCACGCTGGAGGTGGGCGAAGCCGCGGTAGTCGGCGCGGGCGATGGCGTACGTGTAGCCCTGGGGGACGTGGATCCGCAGGGCCAGCTGGCAGTTCTTGCGGAACTCGGTGCCGCCGGAGCCGGCGCCGGTCTGGGCGAGGTAGCTGCTGTAGGTGACGGTGAAGGCGGTGTTGTCGGAGGCGGCGGCGACGTCGGCGGTGCCCTGGGGGCAGCCGGAGCCGTTGGCGCCGGCCACCTCGACGGTGACGCGCCCGGGCGGCGGCACGGTCGGGGTGTCGGCCTGGGCGGGGGCGGGAGCGGCGACGGCCGCCAGGGCGATGGCGGCGGCCCCGAAGGTGAGTCTGCGTAAGCGCATGTCCGGTTCTCCGTCCGTAGGGGGTGGTGGGGTTGGTCATGCACATGCCACCACAGGCGGAGGGGGCGGGCAGGGACGCGTACCGGACAAGGGCCTCAGGCCCGGGCCCTGCTCCCGCCCCCTGGCCGGAACCCGCGAGTCCGCAACCCCCGCCGACCGCTGCCCATCAGCCCCGCTCCCCCGCCGGCCCCTCCGCGGGTTGGCTTCCACCGGGCGCAGGATGTCCCGAACCCCGCCGCGCCGCGGGCCACGCGCGGAGCTTCTCCGGGTTGCGGACCGCCCAGATGCGGCTGATGCGGCCGCCGGTGACCTCGAACGCGGCCACGGTGACGGGGACGCCGGTGTGCTGGGCGACGAGGCCGGGGAGGCCGTTGACCGTCCGCTCCAGGAGCGTCAGTCCCGGGGCCTTGGCGGCGATGTGGATCAGGTACGCGGCGATGGCCTCGGCGCCTTCGACCGGGCGCAGGACGGTGCCGACCAGGCCGCCGCCGTCGGCGTTCATGGTGGCGTCGGGGTCGAGGAGACCGACGAGGGCCTCGATGTCCTTGGCCTCCCAGGCCTCCTTGAAGTGCCGCACCAGACCGGCCTGCGCGGGCGCCGGCGCCGCCGGGGTCCGCGCGGCGGTGACGCGCCGACGGCCGGTGGAGGCCAGCTGGCGGCAGGCCGCGGGGGTGCGGCCGACGATCTCGGCGACCTCGGCGAAGGGGTAGCGGAAGACGTCGTGCAGGACGAAGGCCACGCGTTCGGCCGGAGTCATGGACTCCAGTACGACGAGGAAGGCCATGTTCACGGACTCGTCCAGGGTGATCCGGTCGGCGGGATCGCCCGCCCGCACGCTGCTCCACTCCGAGTGGTCGGGCAGCGGCTCGGGTATCCACGTGCCGACGTACCGCTCGCGCCGGGCCCGCGCCGAGCCGAGCACGTCCAGGCAGATGCGGCCGGCCACCGTCGTCAGCCAGGCACCGGGTGAGGCGATGGCCTCCTGCTGCGGCCGCGACAGCGCGTACCAGCGGGCGTAGGCCTCCTGCACGGCGTCCTCGGCCTCGGCCAGCGAACCGAGCAGCCGGTAGGCGACGTTGACCAGCTGCCGCCGCTCGCCGGCGACCGCACTCGCGTCCAACTCGGATGGGGTGTTCATGGCCTCACATTTCGCGGGGCTGCGTCGTCGGGTGATCAGGACACTACCGATCACCGCCGCGAGGCAGAAGAGAGGACCGCTCCATGAGCACCCAGACGCCCCCGATAGCGAGCAGACCGACGTTCCTCCAGGTCGCGACCGCCCTCCAAACCCTGGCCATCTTCTTCCAGGCGGCCACCGCCGGACTGCTCCTGTCCTCGTCCTACGGCGAGCTGCTGCACGGCATCGGAGCGCGCGTGATGTACGGCGCGTCGATGCTGTACGTACTCGCCGCGATCCTGGCCTGGCGCCCGGGCGGCGGCTCGCCCCGCCCCATCCTGTACGCGTCCGGCTTCCTCGTACTCGCCTCGGTCCAGGTGGTCCTCGGCATCGCCCACAAGCCGGCGCTCCACGTCCCCCTGGGCGTCCTGATGTTCGGCCTCAGCCTCCTGGCCCTGTCCCGCCGCCCGTCCCCCACCCCGTGAGCCACAGCATCTCCGTACGGTTGCGGACCGAAACGTTGGCTCGAAATCCATACGCCGCATCGAGATACCGTCGGTAAGGTGATCACCGCGTAGACGGCGGCCCTGACCCGGTTTGCCGCCTCGCATGTCAACAGCGGCCGGGGGGGAAACGGTGCCGCTGCGGGGGACGAGTTCATCATGTACCGATGTCGGCTCATCAGGAACGTCGCATCGATCGGCGCTGTCTGCTGCCCATTTTGGGGCGGCAGCTGAATGGCGCGCCTCCTCAACCGGAGTACTCCCCGCCTGCCTTCGTTCGCCATGAAGGAGTGCTCTCTTGCGCCCAAGGACGGGCTTGTTAACCCGTAGATCGCGAAGATCAGCAATCTTCACTCCAGTTATCACGTCTGTCGTCGCGCTGGCCGTCCTCGGCGGTCTGGCCGTCCAGCCCGGACTGCTCGACCGCGATACCGGACAGCGCGCCGATCCGGCCGCGGACTCCTACGACTGGCTCTACGACACCAGCGCGGAGCAGTGGCGCCAGGACCAGTGCCTGATGACCGATGTACTGCGCCTGGGCGGTCCGTCCATGACGCAGACCGCCCAGGACGCACTCAACCAACCGCAGGACAAGCTCCACACGCTGGCGGACCGCAAACACTGGGAGCAGACCCCGCTCGCGACCGCGTACCAGAAGGACCGGGACGCCGCGAGGAGCTCGTTGGAGGCGCTCCAGGCGCAGCGGGCGGGCTGGCAGAAGCCTCTGGAGGGGCTCACGACCCCGGGTGGCATCAACAACTCCGACTTCCACTGGCCTCCGGGCTCGCCGGGTGACGGCAAGCAGGATTTCTACACCCAGACGGGTCTGAGCAAGTGGATCTCGGACCGGTTCTGGACCGAGGAAGGCGGCTTCTACCAGGACCCCACGCCGAAGGCGTACGGCCAGGCCGCCGGAATGGTCAAGTACCTGGGGTTCCCCCTCTACGGAAAGGACCCCGACCCCCATGCTCCCGGGGGTGACTGGAACCGCGACCTCGCGGAGCGCGAGGCGTTCAAGCACCTGACGGAGTGGGCTCCGGAGCCGATGGGCGCGGACAACGCCCGCATGTTCATGGCCTCCGGAGGGTTCCCCCGGACGGCGCCGCAGCCGGGGACGGCGGAGTACCGCATCGCGGTCGAGGACCTGAAGTCCCGGTTCGCGGGCTGCGCGTGGCGTGATCCGATCGACCCGAACAGGGTGCTGGACGACATCTCCGCCACCGCCTCGGGCGAGTGGCAGCAGGAGATCGCCTCCCAGCAGGCACAGCGCAACCAGATCCTGACGGCGAACTCGGATGCGACCAAGGCGCTCGCCTCGGGGGCGAAGGCCCTGGGAGACATGCTGGGTCACTCATGGGTCGCCGACCACGCGGCACGCTGGCAGGACTACTGGTCCCCCGGCGGAGTGGGCGCGGTCGGTGACAAGCCTGCCGTGATCGAAGTACACGCGGCCGGCGGCAAGTGCCTCGACGTCGAGAACAGCGGCACCAATGACGGCTCGCCGGTCCAGGTGTACTGGTGCAACGGGACCTCCGCGCAGCAGTGGCAGGTCTGGGCTGACGACCACGGTCTGCACCTGCGGAGCGTTGTCTCCCAGAAGTGCCTGGACGTGTCGAACAACGATGCGGCCAACGGTACGCGGATCCAGATCTGGACGTGCAACAGCTCCCCGGCGCAGACCTGGGAGTACAACCTACGGGCCACGACGAGCCTGATGAACGTCGGCACGGGCAAGTGCCTGGACCTGCACACCTACGAGCCCGGGTACGACTCCTGGCTGTGGGACTGCAACGGCACCGGCCCGCAGCAGTTCGACATCAAGCCGTCGGGCCATGGCGCCATACCGCCGCAGGCCGACTTCGCGAAGGCCAAGGCGGCTGTCACTGGGGCGCAAGCGGGTGCGAAGAAGCAGCTCGACGTCCTCAAGGCGCAGGCAGCGGCGGCGAAGAAGGCCGCCGCGACGTCCGACGCGGCGGCGCAGTCCGCCTACACGATCGCGGACGCCAATGGGGCGCCACCGGGCCGTGGTCTGCTGGTGGGTCAGCAGAAGGCACAGGTCACCCAGGGTGCCGTGGCCGCGCTGGAAGCGATGGTGAAGGCGGGAGAGACCGCCGAGGCCGCCACGCGCGCCTCCGGCGCGGACAGCGAGACCATCGCTCAGCGTGCCCTGGCCCAGGCCGCCCAGGCCAAGGCCGAGTTCCGCAGGGAGGCCGCGCACACGGCCGAGCTGCAGGCGAAGGCCTCCGCGGACGCGGCCAAGTCGCACCGGGACAACGCGAAGAAGGACGCGGAAACGGCGAAGGCCAAGCTCGGCGACGCGGTGAAGGCGGAGAGCGACGCCAAGGTCGCGGCCGCCGACGCGCACGCGAAGCGGCTGGCAGCCGAGGCCGAGGAGGCCACGGCGAAGAAGGAGAAGGGAACAGCTGCCGCCAAGCAGGGTGAGGCGGCGAAGCACCGGGAGAACGCACAGGCCGAGGCCACGAAGGCACAGGACGCCAGAACCAAGGCCGAAGCGGCCGAGGCCACCGCGGTAGACCGTAGGAACGGCGCGGTCAAGGCGCGCGACAACGCCAAGGCCAAGCGGGACGACGCCTGGGACGCGGAACAGAGGGCCGACGCCGAACGCGCCAAGGCCGACGCCAAGGCCGCCTACGCGGCTTCGCTCGACACGGGCTCGGAGGCGAACGCGGCGCGCACGGCAGCCGATGAGGCCGATCAGCACGCAAAGGACGCCGAGACGGCCGCAGGCAAGGCACGGGGCGAGGCGAACGCCGCGACGAAGGCGGCCGAGGAAGCGGACGCCGCGGCCACGCGCGCCGACGCGGCCGCCAAGCGCTCCCGCGCCGACGCGGACGACGCTCAGGCGGCGAAGCTGAGGGCGGACGCCGCGGTGAAGACCGCGACCAGCGCCGCCGCCGACGCCATCGCCGCCTCCCAGCACGCCGCCTCCGAAGCACGGAGCGCCGTCGCCCTGGCCGACGAGGCGGAGGGCAAGGCCAAGACGGCCAAGACCCAGGCCGACCTCGCGAGCCGGGAAGCCCTCAAGGCGGTGGCCGCCTCGGCGAAGGCGGCCGGCTACGCCTACGTCACCGCGCAGGCGGCAGCCGATGCCGGCAAGTCGGCATCTCAGGTCGCCGATCCGGCGAATGACGCCATCCAGCTCGGCTCCCCGTACGTCACCACCGACTCGACCGCGACCCTGATCGTGCTGACCGGTCAGGCATCGAAGACGATCGCCGAGCAGCAGAAGGCCATCGCCGAGGCACACGCCAAGAACGCCCAGGATGAGGCCGCCAACGCCAAGGTCCTCGCCGACCGGGCTCAGCAGGACACCAAGGCCGCGTACCAGCACTCCGCCAACGCGACCGGGTACGCCGCCGATGCCCGCGGCTACGCCAAGGAGGCCCTCGGCTACTCGGCCGAAGCCGCCACGACGGCCTCTCTCGCGGCAGCCTCCCTGGCCCGCACCACGGAATTCGATCGCCAGGCGGCAGCGGACGCCGTAGCCGCGGACCAGGCGGCAGTCCGGTCCGAAGCCCATGCCAAGGACGCCCGCACCTCCGCCGACCAGGCGGCCCTCGACGCCACGGCCGCCCGCAATGCGGCAGCTCAGGCCGAACAGGACGCCAAGGCCGCCCGCACGGCAGCCGACCGCGCCGCAACCGCCGCCTCCGAAGCCGAACAGGCGGCAAAGGACGCCGACAAGTACGCCAAGGAAGCCCAAGAATCCGCCGACAGGGCTGAGAAGGCCGCCAAGGCGAAGCAGATCAACACCGGAACCGTCCCTGACGGATCCGGCGGGTCCATCGGCAACATGTTCTACGTCATCGACCACACCGAGCGGATCGGCAAACCCGAGACCCTCAAGAAGACGGCCGGATGCGACGGCTTGATCGACGCGCTCTTTTACAGGGGCGACTGCACGCTGACCGTGAAGATCCGGTACAAGGCGTTCCTCGACCTGTACTCGTGCACCGCAAAGGTCTTGGAACCGTCGAAGTCCACGTGCCCCGCCAGCGCGACGGTGTATCTGGGTCAGCGCGCGACAGACGAGCTGGCCCAAGAAGTCACGCACAACATCACGATCGCCGAGTACCAGGCGGGCATCGACCCGGTGGACATCCTCTTCGGGAGCTGGATCAAGTGCGTCCAGAAACTCGCTCCTGGCGGTGAGAGCGGAAGCTGGGGCGGATGCGCCTGGGCAGCCGTGGACGTCGCCCTCCTGTTCTCGGGCCAGATCCTCCGGCCCATCGCGGACGCCGTCAGGGCGGCCGATGCCGCCGCGAGAACTGGCATAGGATTCGCTGACGCCTATAGGGCCCTGCGTTCCGTCGGCCTGTCTGAAGAAGCAATTGCTGGCATCAGCAAGACACAATTTCAGAGGCTAAGGGCAACGTGCCTAACGGACAGCTTCCCCGCCGGCACGCGCGTGCTGCTGGCTGGTGGCACGTCGAAGCCGATCGACACGATCAGCGTTGGCGACCAAGTGCTTGCCACTGACCCGAATGGCGATATCACCCGCTCGGCACCGGTCACGGCGACCCATTCACACCCGGCAGACCGGCTCCTTCAGATCGCCCTTGCCAATGGCGGACGGATCGCCACCACCCCGGGACACCGGATGTACGTCCAGGGCCGGGGCTGGGTCAAGGCCTCCGACCTGCATATGAGAGATCCGCTCCTTACGGCGACCGGTGCCGTGGATGCTGTGGTCGGCATCAGCCCGCTGACCGCACCACAGAGGGTCTGGGACTTGAGTGTCGCCGACCTTCACACTTTCTATGTGCTCGCAGGCGAGTCTCCCGTACTAGTCCATAACGTCAATTGCCCGCCATACATTGACGTAGCACCAAGCGGTCTTGGAATCGTCGCCGACATCGACACCGAGGGCATCGTCTCATTTGTCATCAATAGCGGTCCGGACACACCGAAGGGTGGCGAAATGTTCAACGCCGCTCTTGCCCACTTCGGCGACAAGGTAAAGGGAGTCAAGGCCTACTGGCAGAACGGAGGAACGCTCAGCGACAACTTGAACTCCTTCAACGAAGCCGTACGAAGTCACGTCTCACTCGAGGAGGCGGCACGGGCCTACACATTCACAGGCAAGATGTCCGGGAGAGCAGGCTTTTCAAAGGTGGAGTTCACCGAGCTCCGAGGCATGCCGGGGGAGTATACTCATGTCGGCGTGATCTTCCGCTAGAGAATTAGCTCGCGCGACTGCGAATCGACATAAGTACGTCAGGGTGGGTCTCACGCGAAAGTTGGGGCCCACCCTGACGCCGCGAGGTTTCCAGATAACACAAAGAAGGGAAAACTGGGCCCCAAAATGGACAAAATGGAGGAAGTTGCAGGCGAATTGCAGACAGCCCATGCCGACGGAAAGAACGTCGTCGACCTCGCACTGCTCTCCAAGGATAGGTTGGGTCCAGCATTCGGCGTCATCTCTTTTATCGCTTCATTCCATCTCGCCTTCAATATTCCGCTGCCCGTCCTGCAACAGGCGCAAGCATGGGAGAGGTTCGGTTGGGGAGGTGTCCAGATTTCCGATCAAGAGTTTTCCGCCCTCCTCTCGCCATGGCTCAATCGGTAGCAATCATGCCGCCGGGCGAAATCTTGCACGCCCAGTCGTAAACGTGAGTGTGGCCTCGCCAGTAGGGGCCACCGCCCAACGAGCTCGTGCATGGCTGGCGGTGGCACGCATTCCTCGCGAGCGGGCCGGAAACCGCCCACGGCGAATTCACAGTCCCGATGCCGACCAGCGTGCTCCGCCTCCGATGGCTATGAAGCACCACGTCCACGCCCGCCATAAGGATCCCGTACGGATGATCGGGCAGCTGTGGCCGGTTGCTGCCCCGGTGGCTAGCGTGGCGGGCCGGGCAGGTTTTCGGCCAGCAGTACGGGGGTGCCGGCAATGTCGTTCGAGGAAGAGTGGGCCGCGGAGATGGCGGCCGTCACCATGAGGCTGAACCAGGCCGACAGTACGGGCGGTTCGGCGCCGGCGGCGGGGTCGGCCGACTACGTGGTCGAGGACGACGACCTCGGCACGATCGGCCATGCCGCCAACGGCCTCTTCAACGGCCTGCAGCCCGCGGGGAAGCACGCGAGCGCGGCGAGCGAGAGCGCCGGCAGCAGCCTCAAGGGTGACGGCTTCGATACCGGTGCCGCGCTCTCGGGGGTGAACAAGACCTGGGAGACGCAGGTGAAGACCCTCCTCCAGGCATGCGCGCACATCTCCAACCACCTCGACTACACGAAGAAGTCCAACAAGGCCAACGACGACTGGATCGGGGCCCGGCTGCGCATCGTCGGGCCCGTCGCGCCGGGCAGCGAGGGTGCCGTGTCCGCGTCCAAGATCAGCCAGCTCTTCCGGTAAGGGGCCGCATCCATGCCCCCGTTCGAGCAACTCCTGAATGCGAAGCTCGGCCCGATGGACACCGCTATCACCCAGTGGACCGAGATGATCGCCAAGCTGACGCAGCTCAAGAACGGCGTGCTCAGCCACCGCGTCCACCCCGACCGCCGGTCCAAGGAGTACGGAACCGGTCGCCACCGAGGCACAGTTCGAGGCACTGCGCGGCAAGATCGAAGGCATCCTGCAACGGGCCGCCGAGGCGGACGAGCTGTGTGCCTGGGGGCTGCGCGCGTTGGTCAAGAACCATCCCAACGACTTCGGCAGCACTGACATCAATGGTGTCGCCGACGCCCGGAAGCTGCGCGCCGAGGAGAAGCAGCAGACGGAGAACGGCCGCGAGGCCGCCAAGCTCTACGCCCGCTGGGAGTACCTCGACGACAAGGAACGCGAGCGGCTCATCAGCCTCGTCGAGGGCGGCCAGAACTCGCCGACGTTCTCTGCCGAGCTGATGCAGGACTCAGCTACAACGGCCGCGAGGACCAGGAAGCGCTGCTGCTGCTCGCCAGAAGCCTGGAGCATGGCGGTCGCGACGGCCAGGTCTCCGCCACCGACGCCCGTCTCTACAAGGCCCTGTCCGGGAGCCTGGCCACCGCCACCGGACCCGACTCGCCGATCGGCTCGCCGGGCGGGGCCACCTCGGCCTGGACCGACCGGCTCATCACGATGGCCCGCAACGGCAACAGCCTGCCAAACCAGCACCCGGGGCAGCTAGCGGGCGGGGCGACGGGCTGGAAGGCCCTCACAGATCTGATGGCCGCCGACGCCGGGGACAAGCCGTACGACCCGAAGGACCCCAAGGACAGTCCGTTCCGGAAGGACAAGAACGACCCGGTCTACAGCGAGGCATTCCTGAAGGCGGTCGGCGACGGACTCCGCGAGTGGGAGACCCGCGGCAAGGACGCCTACGACGGGGTCATGAAGAACTGGCAGGGCACGCAGGAGGACCCGATGAAGGGTCTGATGAACGCGATGAGCCGCAACCGTCCGCGGCCACCCACTACTTCGATCCCCACACGACGGACAACCTGAAGTACTTCCTGGAGGACCGGGACTGGCCGGGCGGCAACGTCCAGGACAAGATGCCCGAGGACCTCCAGCGGACCTCGGCCCGCGCCTAGTTCGCGGCTGCCGTCGAAGCCGCGGCCATCGGCCGTCAGCCGGGCGGCCCGCTGCACCCCGTGGGCACCCACCACGACGGCGCCGAGACCGCGATCTTCGAGCACATGATGGGCGAGTACGCCGAAGAGACGAAGAAGAACCAGAGCGCCGTGCCCGTCACCCTGCGCATGGCCATGGGCGAGATGATCGGCGACTACGGCTCCGACGTGCACCAGATCCTCGGCAAGAACATGGACGGGCGCACCGACTTCAACGGTCTCGACATCGACCGCGGGGCCCTGACCCGGATCATCCGCTCCACCGCCGAGGACCCGCAGGCCTTCGGCGTCATCCACGCCTCGCAGACCGCGGTGATCGCCGACGGCCTCGACCGCTTCCCTGCAGACTCGTACCGCAAGGAGGACCCGGAGCTGCACGCCTGGGTCAAACAGTCCTCGGAGGTGCTCGGCCACCTCGACGGCACGCGGGGGGACGTCATCTACGACCTCGGCCAGGCGCAGAAGGACGCCAACAGCTAGAACAAGATGATGAATTACCACATCATCGGCGCGCCCCTGACGGCCATCCCCGTCGCGGGTGACGCCATCCAGCGCTCGATCGTCGTCGGCACGGCCGCGTAAAGGACGCCGACATGAAGATGGGCGAGCGGTACTGATGAACAGGAAGTACTTGGTGCTGCCGGCCGTGCTCGTGGTCGCGGTGGCAGTCGTCGCCGCCATCCAGCTGTGGCCCAGCCCGCAGAAGGAACCGCGTGGACGGAACCTGTGCCTCGGCATGCTCACCGAGAAGACCGCGGGGCTGCTGTCCGACGGCACGGGCGGCCGGGTCACCGTCGACGAGCACAAGACCGGCAAGTCCGGGGCGGACCCCGTCTTCTCCACCACCTGCTTCGTCATCCGGGTCCCGGAAAGGGCCACCGAAGGCCCGCTCCAGTACACCCTCGCCGTCCGTCCCGCCAACGCCCTGAACAGCCCGGCCAAGGGTGCCACCAAGCTTCCCGACGGCCGTTCGGGGTGGGTGGGCCCCCCGGCAGAGCGAGGTCCAGCTGCCCTCCGGGTGCCCGAGGGAGATGAAGGCGGACGCCGAGTACGTCACCGTCGCGCTGGAGGTCGCCCCCGGCGTCGTCGTGGCGCGGAACTGGGACGACGCGGCCCTCACCACGGCCTCCCGCACCGTGGTCGTGGAGGCCGCCGACAACCTCGCCGAGCAGTACGCCTGCGAGGCGTAGCCCCGATTCGGGACAGCCCTCAGCCCTGCGCCGCCCCGTACACCGCCCCCGGTGTTTCCGAGGCCACGAGGAGTTTGGCCGCCGCTTCGCCCGCTTCCGTCGGGGTCCAGCGGGACGCGCGGTGGGCCGTGGGGCCCGGGTGCCAGCCTTCCATGACCGTGATGCGGCCGCCCTCCGCCTAGAAGACGCGGCCCGTGACCCCCGCCGAACGGGGTCCGACACGCCATGCTCGGCATCGCACGACCGCACAACCTCGCAGTCTCGGAGGAGAATCAGGCGAGGCAGAACTCGTTGCCCTCGATGTCCTGCATCGTGACGCACGACTCGTTGACGCCATCGGCGCGCTGCGTCAGCACGTGTTTCGCGCCGAGCGCCATCAGCCGTGCGCATTCGGCCTCGAGTGTGGCCAGGCGCTCGTCACCCACGAGCCCCGTGCCGACCCGCACATCAAGATGCACCCGGTTCTTGACGACCTTGCCTTCGGGAACTCGCTGGAAGAGCACGCGCGGGCCCACACCCGAGGGATCAGCGCACGCGAAGTAGACCTCGTCCTCGGGCGGCAGCGAGTGGTGGTACTCCTCCCACGTGGCAAAGCCCTCCGGGACTGCCGGTATGACGTACCCCAGCACCTCGCACCAGAAGGCGGCGAGGCGCGCAGGTTCCGCGCAGTCGAAGGTCACTTGGAACTGCTTGATCGTTGACATCGGCGCACGATAACAGGGGCCCTGCTCATCTCCCCGGGCGGGTGACCCTCCTGCCTGATCACATACTCCCCAGAGCGCCCCTCCCGCCCGGAGGGGCGCTCTTCCCCACCCCCCTGCGGAGCGCCGCCTGACCTTGGTCGGGTGTCAGGGCAGGATCTCGACGTACCCGTCGGTGCCGTGCACGCGGATCCGCTGGCCGTCCCGGATCAGGCGGGTGGCCCGGTCCACGCCCACGACGGCCGGCAGGCCGTACTCACGGGCGATCACCGCGCCGTGGGTCATCAGGCCGCCCACCTCCGTCACCAGGCCCGCGATCCCGACGAACAGCGGCGACCAGCTGGGGTCCGTGAAGGTCGTGACCAGGATGTCGCCCGCTTCGAGATCGGCCTCCGCCATGTCGAGGATGACGCGGGCCCTTCCCTCGACGGTCCCGGCGGAGACCGCCACTCCGGTCAGGGCGCCGGCCGGCACGTCGTCGCGCCGGTACGCCCCGGTGACGGCCTCACCGTCCGAGGTGAGCACCCGGGGCGGGGTGAGCGCGTGGTACGACCGGAACGCGTCCTTGCGCTGCTGGATGAGCCGGTCGTCCACCTGCTTCGAGCGCACGACGTCGTGGAGTTCCCGGAACGTGAGGTAGAAGGCGTCCTCCGGCTCGGGAAGCACGTCGGCCCGCACGAGGCGCCCGGCCTCCTCCAGCAGGGCCTGCTTGTAGAGGAAGTAGCGGCTGATGATGCCGTACTTCGGGTACTCCCGGTATCCGATGAAGGTTCGGACCCGGTCGATCATCCGCTTGGTCTCGTCGGCCTTCAGGTCCCCGTCCGGCAGGGCCCGCAGGCGTGCCAGTACGTCCTGTTCCTTCTTCTGCGCCTTCTGCCGGCCTTCCTCGAAGCGCCGCCCGGCGGCGCCCGGCTCGAAGATCCTGACGTTGTCGAGGATCACGGGCAGGAGCGTGGTGGGGCGTTCGCGCCAGCGCGGCCTCGTGATGTCGATCTCGCCGACGCAGCGCATGCCGTACCGGTCGAGGTAGGCCTCGATGGCGTCGCGCGCTTCGGTCCCGCCCGCGAGCTTCGCCAGCTCGTCCAGGAAGGCGGCGTCCTCGGCGTACGCGACGCCCCGCAGGAACGTCACCACCTCCGGATGCGGGCGGATCACGTCAGCGACGTCGAGCAGCGCCAGTCCCATCTCCGACGTGATGTTGTCGGGGGCGGACAGCGTGAGCGTGTCAGCCGCGTTCTTCTCGCCCAGCCATTCCTCCAGCTTGTCGTTGAGCCACCACGTGGCCTCCATCCCCGCCATGATCGCCTGCATGCTCACGGGGTCGCCGAGGACTCGTTTGTGCTCCTCGAAGGCCTCCAGCAGGAAGTCGAACAGCTCCGGTCCGGTCTTCGTCCGGATGTCGCGCTCCAGGGCGGCGATGGACGCCCGGCTGCGCTCGATCAGTTCGGTGACGAGGGCCGGATCGGTCTCGATCGGGGCGGGCGCACCGCCGGCCGGCGGCCCGGCGGGAGCCGGGTCCGGGAGCGAGGGGACGAAGTCTTCGCGGTCGAGGACGGTCTCCAGAGCGTCCCTGATCAGCGGATCTCCCTTCCCCAGGGCGTCCAGGAGGCCGGCGCGGCTCGCGGGCGAGGCCAGGCGCCGGGTGACGTCGACGAACAGCCGCCCGCCGGCCTCGTGCATCGGCACCATGGCCGTCAGCTGCCACATGGAGTACCCCAGGGGCTTCATGGGGTCGGTCATCATCTGCCCGTGACCGACGGAGACGTAGACGTGATGGTCCTGGTCGCCGGTCTCGGGGACGGGGAACAGCGTCGTGATCGGCCGGCTCTGAACGATCTGGAAGTCCTCGTCGGCCAGGCACCATTCGATGTCCTGCGGGCGGCCGAAGTGCGCTTCGATCCGCCGCCCGAGCCGCACGAGCCGTACGGCCTGCGCGTCCGTCAGCGCCGGCTGCTCCTGCCGCCGCGCGTCGATCGCCACTTCCTCCGTACCGCCGGCCGGCAGGGCGGCGACGGCACGCTGCTTCGCGGCGATCGTCTTGGCGACGACTTCGCCGTCCCGCACCGTGAAGACGTCCGGGTTCACCAGGCCGGAGACCAGGGCCTCGCCGAGGCCGAAGCCGGCGTCCACGGTGGCGACCTTCCGGTTGCCCGTGACGGGGTCGGCCGTGAACAGGATGCCGGACGCCTGCGGGAAGACCATCCGCTGCACGACCACGGCCATGTGGACCGTACGGTGGTCGATGCCGTTGCGCTGACGGTAGGTCACGGCCCGCTCGGTGAACAGCGAGGCCCAGCACCGGCTGACGTGCCGGAGGACCTCCGCCGGCCCCACGACGTTCAGGTACGTGTCCTGCTGGCCGGCGAAGGAGGCCGTCGGCAGGTCCTCCGCCGTCGCGCTGGACCGGACGGCGCAGGCGGCTCGCTCGCCGAGCCGGGCGAGTGCGCGGGTGATCGCCGCCGCGAGATCGCCCGGGATGGCGACCCCTTCGATGGCCCGGCGGACCCGCGCGCTGAGCGTGCGGATCGCCTCCCGGTCGTCCGGGTTCACGCGCGACAGCTCATCGAGCCGGTCGGCGATCGACGGCGCTTCGGCCATGATCCGCCGGAAGGCGTCCGTCGTCACGCAGAATCCACCGGGCACGCGGATGCCTTCGATCCGCGACAGCCCGCCCAGGTGCGCGCCCTTGCCGCCGACGACCGCGACCTGCGTCTCGTCGGCCTCTTGAAGATCCAGCACGTACTGCTCGGTCTTCATCCCTGATCGTCTTCCCACACGCACGTCGTGGCCCCGTTTCCGCAGGTTGTGGCTTCGGTCGACGATTCTGCGCCCTGACCCGGGTCTTGCGGCAAGCCCCCCGGCGCGCTATAAGTTGAGAGTGGCAAGGAGATCTCTCTCCTTGCCTTTGCCATGTGCCGTCCGATGGCACCCCGCCCAGACCGGCCACCGCCTGCGGCGAGGCCGCGGCGGAGGCCGCCGGCCTGACGGGCCGGATCTCGGGGCGGTTCGCGCGGATTCCGCGACACCCTTCAGCTCTGCGCCCCGTACACCGGGTGCGGGGGTTCCGAGGCCGCGAGGAGTTTGGCCGCCGCTTCGCCCGCTTCCGTCGGGGTCCAGCGGGACGCGCGGTGGGCCGTGGGGCCCGGGTGCCAGCCTTCCATGACCGTGATGCGGCCGCCCTCCGCCTCGAAGACGCGGCCCGTGACCCCGGCCGAGGCGTCCGAGCCGAGCCAGACGACCAGGGGGGAGACGTTCTCCGGGGCCATCGCGTCGAAGGCCCCCTCGACCGGGGCCGCCATCGTTTCCGCGAAGGTCTGTTCCGTCATGCGGGTCCGGGCCGCCGGGGCGATGGCGTTGACCTGGACCCCGTACCGGCCCATCTCAGCCGCCGCGACCAGGGTGAGGCCGAGGATGCCCGCCTTGGCCGCGCTGTAGTTGCCCTGCCCGACGGAGCCCAGCAGGCCCGCCCCCGAAGAGGTGTTGACCACCCGGGCGGCCACCGGCCGGCCGGCCTTCGCCTCGGCCCGCCACCACGCGGCGGCGTACTTCAGCGGCAGGAAGTGGCCCTTGAGGTGGACCCGCATCACCGCGTCCCAGTCGTCCTCGTCGAGGTTGACGAGCATCCGGTCGCGCAGGAACCCGGCGTTGTTCACCAGGGTGTCCAGGCGGCCGAAGGCGGAGACCGCGCACTCCACCAGCGAGGCCGCGCCCCCGGCCGTCGCGATGTCCCCGCCGTGGGCCACCGCCTCGCCCCCCGCCGCCCCGATCTCCTCGGCCACCCGCGCCGCGCTGTCGGGCCCGGGCTGCCCGTCGAGGCCCACCCCGAGGTCGTTGACGACGACCCGCGCGCCCTCCGCCGCGAAGGCCAGGGCGTGCGCCCGGCCCAGGCCCCGGCCCGCGCCCGTCACGATGACCACTCGTCCGTCCGTCATGCCCATCTCAGTTCTCCCTGTTGACAGTTGCCGCGTCCAGGAACGCCGGGCGTTCCCCGCCTCCGTGCACCAGCAGGCTGGCCCCGCTGACGTATCCCGCCCGGTCCGAGGCGAGGAACACCGCCGCCTCCCCCACGTCCGACGGCTCGGCGAGCCGGCCCAGGGGGACGGTCGCGCCGACCGCGGCGATGCCCGCCTCGTCCCCGTAGTGCAGGTGCGACAGCTCGGTCCGCACCATGCCCAGGACCAGCGAGTTGACCCGTACCTCGGGCGCCCACTCCACCGCCATGGAGCGCGCCAGGTTCTCCAGCCCCGCCTTCGCCGCCCCGTACGCGGCGGTGCCCGGCGAGGGGCGGGTCCCGCTGACGCTGCCGATCATCACCACCGAGCCGCGGGAGGCCCGCAGCCACGGGTACGCGGCGAGCGAGGCCGTCATCGGGGCCACCAGGTTCAGCGCGAGGACCCGGGCGTGCCGCTCGGCCCCGCCCTCGCCGAGGAGCCGGTACGGGGTGCCGCCCGCGTTGTTCACCAGGCAGTCGAGGCGCCCGTGGCGCGCGGCGACCTCGCCGAAGAGCGCCTCCACGGCTTCGGGTTCCCGCAGGTCGACGGCGGTGAAGGCGGCCTCCCGCCCGTCCGCCGCCACCGGCCGGTCCGGCGGCCGGCGGGCGCAGACGACGACCTCGGCGCCCGCCGCGAGGAACGCCCGCGCGATCCCGGCGCCGACGCCCCGGGTTCCGCCGGTGACGACGGCGACCCTCCCCTTGAGCTCCATCGGCTGCTACCTTCCTCACCTAACAAATGTTTGGTGGAAAGGTAGCTGATCCGCTCATGGGTGTCTCCACCTCCAGCCCCGACAAGGGCGTCTCACTCGTCACAGTCGACTTCCCGCCCGTCAACGCGCTCCCCGTGCGCGGCTGGTACGACCTGGCCGACGCCCTGCGCGCGGCGGGCCGCGACCCCGAGGTCCGCTGCGTGGTCCTGGCCGCCGAGGGCCGCGGCTTCAACGCCGGGGTCGACATCAAGGAGATGCAGCGCGACACCGGACACTCCGCCCTCATCGGCGCCAACCGCGGGTGCTTCGAGGCCTTCGCCGCCGTCTACGAGTGCGAGGTCCCGGTGGTGGCGGCCGTGAACGGGTTCTGCCTCGGCGGCGGCATCGGCCTGGTCGGCAACGCCGACGCGATCGTCGCCTCCGACGACGCCGTCTTCGGCCTCCCGGAGCTGGACCGCGGCGCCCTCGGCGCCGCCACCCACCTGGCCCGGCTGGTCCCGCAGCACCTGATGCGCGCCCTCTACTACACCTCGCGCACCGCCACCGCCGCCGAACTGCACGCGCACGGCTCGGTCTGGAAGGTGGTCCCGCGCGCGGAGCTGCGCGGCGCCGCCCTGGAACTGGCCGCCGAGATCGCGAAGAAGGACGGCTACCTGATCCGGCTGGCCAAGGCCGCCATCAACGGCATCGACCCCGTCGACGTCCGGCGCAGCTACCGCTTCGAGCAGGGCTTCACCTTCGAGGCCAACCTCAGCGGGGTCGCCGACCGGGTCCGCGACGGCTTCGGAAAGGACCGACCGGCATGACCGACAAGACCATGACCCCCGACGAGGTGGTCGGCCGGCTGCGCAGCGGCATGACCCTCGGCATCGGCGGCTGGGGGTCGCGGCGCAAGCCGATGGCCCTGGTGAGAGCACTGCTCCGGTCCGAGATCACCGATCTGACCGTGATCTCGTACGGCGGTCCCGACGTTGGCCTGCTCGCCGCCGCGGGCCGGATCCGCAGGCTCGTCGCCCCCTTCGCCACCCTCGACTCGATCCCGCTGGAGCCGCACTTCCGGGCCGCCCGCGAGAGCGGCGCGTTCGCCCTCACCGAGTACGACGAGGCCATGTTCATGTGGGGCCTGCACGCCGCCGCGAACCGGCTCCCCTTCCTGCCCGTCCGCGCCGGCCTCGGCTCCGACGTCATGCGGGTCAACCCCGAGCTGCGCACGGTCACCTCCCCCTACGCCGACGGCGAGGAGTTCGTCGCCGTCCCCGCCCTACGCATGGACGCGGCCCTGGTCCACCTCAACCGCGCCGACCGCCTGGGCAACGGCCAGTACCTGGGCCCGGACCCCTACTTCGACGACCTCTTCTGCGAGGCCGCCGACACCGCGTACGTGTCCTGCGAACGGCTCGTGGAGACCGCCGAGCTGTCCAAGTCGGGCCCCCCGCAGTCGCTCCTCGTCAGCCGGCATTGCGTCACCGGCGTCGTGGAGACCCCGAACGGCGCGCACTTCACCTCCTGCGTGCCCGACTACGACCGCGACGAGCCCTTCCAGAAGCTCTACGCCGCCACCCCCTGGCCCGAGTTCGCCGCCCGCTTCCTCTCCGGCGCGAGCGAGCACGACTACCAGACCGCCGTCCGCACCTGGCACGAGGAGCAGATGTGACCAGCCGGCCCAGCCGCCCGGAGTACTGCGTGATCGCCTGCGCCGAGGCCTGGCGCGACAACGGCGAGGTCCTGGCCAGCCCGATGGGCCTGATCCCCGCCTTCGGCGCCCGGCTCGCCAAACGCACCTTCTCCCCCGACCTCCTGCTCACCGACGGCGAAGCCACGCTGGTGGGCCTGGACGGCACGCCCGAGGGCTGGCTCCCGTACCGCAGGCACCTGACGATGGTCACCGGCGGGCGGCGGCACGTGATGATGGGCGCCAGCCAGATCGACCGGTACGGCAACCAGAACATCTCCTGCATCGGCGACTGGGAGCGGCCCGCCCGCCAGCTCCTGGGGGTGCGCGGGGCACCGGTCAACACCCTGAACAACCCGGTGAGCTACTGGATCCCCAAGCACTCCACCCGGGTCTTCGTGGAGCGCGTCGACATGGTCAGCGGCGTCGGCCACGACCGCGCCGAGGCCGCCGGGGTCACCCGCTTCCACCGCCTGCCCCGCGTCGTCAGCGACCTCGGGGTCTTCGACTTCGCCGGCCCCGGCCGCACGATGCGGCTGGCGTCCCTCCACCCGGGCGTCACCCTCGACCAGGTCCGGGCGGCCACCGGCTTCGAGCTGGCGCTGCCCGAGGAGGTCCCGTACACGCGCGAGCCGACCGCCGAGGAGCTGCGGCTGATCCGCGAGGTGATCGACCCCAAGGGCCTGCGCGACCGCGAAGTGCGGGTCTGACATGACAGGGGTTCCCACCATGGAGACGCCGTTCACCCAGCTCGTCGGCGTCCGCCACCCGATCGTCCAGACCGGCATGGGCTGGGTGGCCGGCCCGCGGCTGGTGTCGGCGGCGGCGAACGCGGGGGCGCTCGGCATCCTGGCCTCGGCGACGATGACCATGGACCAGCTGCGGGCGGCCGTCCACGAGGTCAAGTCCCGTACGGACGCCCCCTTCGGGGTCAACCTGCGCGCCGACGCCGGGGACGCCGCCGACCGCGCCCGGCTGATCATCGACGAGGGCATACGGGTGGCCTCCTTCGCCCTGGCCCCCTCCAGGGAGCTGATCGCCCGCCTCAAGGACGCGGGCGTGGTGGTGATCCCGTCCATCGGGGCCCGCCGGCACGCCGAGAAGGTCGCGGCGTGGGGCGCGGACGCGGTGATCGTGCAGGGCGGGGAGGGCGGCGGGCACACCGGGGACGTGGCCACGACCGTGCTGCTGCCGCAGGTGGTCGACGCGGTGGACATCCCGGTGATCGCGGCGGGCGGCTTCCACGACGGCCGCGGCCTGGTCGCGGCCCTGGCCTACGGCGCCGCGGGCATCGCCATGGGCACCCGGTTCCTGCTGACCTCCGACTCCACCGTCCCGGACGCCGTCAAGGCCGAGTACCTGAAGGCCACGGTCAAGGACGTCACCGTCACCACCGCCGTCGACGGACTCCCGCACCGGATGCTGCGCACCGAACTGGTCGAGGCCCTGGAGCGGGCGGGCCGCGCCCGGGCCCTGGCGCGGGCGGTCCGGCACGCGGCGGGCTTCAGGAAGCTGTCGGGCCTGTCCTGGTCGCGGATGGTGCGCGACGGGCTGGCGATGAAGCACGGCAAGGACCTGTCCTGGAGCCAGGTCCTGCTGGCCGCGAACACCCCCATGCTCCTGAAGGCGTCCATGGTCGAGGGCCGTACCGACCTCGGTGTCATGGCATCCGGCCAGGTCGCGGGGGTGATCGAGGATCTGCCGTCCTGTGCGGAGCTCGTCGGCCGCGTCATGGCCGAGGCGCACGCGGTACTGCACACGCTCCGCACCCTGCCTCCACCAGGGTGATCCCCCTTCTCCTCACAGGAGTCGCCTTCCATGAGACGTGCCCGAATCCGCCTGGTGATCGCGGCAGCGGTCACCGCACTCACCGCCGTCGCCGCCCTGCCCGCCGCCGCGCACGCCGCGCCGGCACCCGGAGCGAGGGCCGGCGCCCTCCACCAGCTCCGGCAGCAGGCCCCGGCGGCCCGCCAGATCCCCCTGCAGGGCGCCGTGAACGTACGCGACGTCGGCGGCTACCGCACCTACACGGGCGGGCAGGTCCGCCAGGGCCTGGTCTACCGCTCCGACGCGCTGGGCAAGCTGACCCCGGCGGACATCACCACCGTCGCGGGTCTCGGCCTCACGAAGGCCGTCGACTTCCGCATCCCGATGGAGGTCCAGTACGACGGCGCCGACCGGCTGCCGCCCGGACTCTCCGCCACCGCCCGCCCGGTCAGCGACCTGGGCCTGTACGGGACCCTGCTGACCGCGATCGGCAGCGGTGACCCCGTACGGCAGGAGCAGATGCTCGGCGGCGGCCGCGCCGAGGCCTACATGCGCGACATCTACCGCACCTTCGTGAGCAGCCCCGAGAACCGGGCGCAGTTCGCGGCGACGCTGCGGGAGATCGCGGACGGCGGGCAGGGCCCGCTGCTCTACCACTGCACGTCCGGCAAGGACCGTACGGGCTGGATGAGTTACGTCCTGCTGCGCGCGCTGGGCGTGCCGGAGACGACGGCCGGGGGCGACTACCTGGCCTCGAACACCTTCCGCGCGGCCTACGACGCCCAGGTCCGGGCGGGCCTCAAGCAGTCGGGCCGGATGCAGAACCCGGACCTGCTGATCCCGCTGCAGGAGGTCCGCCAGGACTACCTGGACGCGGCGACCTCCGAGATGGACGCCGCGTACGGCGGCTTCTACGGCTACCTGACGAAGGGCCTCGGCCTGGACCTGGGGACCCTGGCGAAGCTCCAGTCCAAGATGGTCCGGTAACGGCGGCACCGCAAGACACGAAGGAGCCGGGCCGTGCGCGACGCACGGCC